>VFJO01000134.1 GCA_009886045.1 Verrucomicrobiota bacterium | reverse complement strand
TATTGACCTCCTCCAACCATCGCTTTTTTATCTCTTAGCCTCTGGTCCGATTTTCGGGGTCCACCTCAAAACGATAGCAGATTTTTAGACAGGAGGACAGGATTTGCAGGATTTGCAGGAAGATTTACGGGGGGTTGGAGGTAACACAAATCATGGAATGCTTATCGAATTGTAAGCAACTCATTCTCTGCTCCGTGTTCTCCGTGCTCTCCGTGGTTAAATCATTCTGCCGATCTTGGGACGCCAAGGGCCTGGCGTGCCCTACCTTGGCTTTACGATAGGGAAACCGCTTCGGCCTGCTGCTTCTTCTTGGCCCGCTGGCGCTGGATGGCCACGCCCGCCGCGCCGAGGGCGAGGACTAACAACGAAGAGGCCACTTGCCCGGGCTCGGGAACCGCGCTGGTGCCGCCGCCCGTGTCTCCAGCGGCGATGGCCACATTTGCAACGCTCTCGTAGGCTCCGGAGTAGATTTGGAATGTGTCGGTTGCGCCAGCCCAAGTCACCTCCAGCCAACCGTAGTTCCCCTGGGCTGTTTTGAATCCCATGTAGCTTCCTGCTCCGAAATCGGGGGATTCAGAAGAATTAAAGGAAAAATAACTGCTCGGCCCACTCTTCCAATTGGCCGAAGAGTCAATGGATTGGGTTGGCGTGAACTTCACCGGACTTGCATAGGCTGAGCCTGCTGCAAAAAAAAGGCCCATGTGGCCGCCAATGCCCTTTGGGCTTGCTGGAGGGTCGATTATGTTGGCAGCAAATATAGCCCCTCCACCAAAAATCGGGAAGTTTTCCTTGAAAGTGTAGCTACTTGGGCTGCTGCCTAAAATCAATCCTGCATTCGGCCCATCGAGATCAAAGCCGGAGCTGGTGATGTCGATAGTAACGATGGCCGCGTCGGCCACAGGCGTGGCGACTAAGCCAGTCCCGATGCCGGTGGCAAGGTAGGCGGCGAGGCGGTTGGAATTTTGTTTGATTGAGCGCTTGTTGGAATGAGTTGTTTTCATCGGAGATTTTGATACGGACGCCGCTCTAAAACGCATAGAAAAAAATGAAAAAATGCGACGAACAGGTCAAAATCCGCGACGAACAGGCCAGAGGGGCGGGAATCCAGCAGAATTAACCACGGAGGACACGGAGGACACGGAG
>VFJO01000314.1 GCA_009886045.1 Verrucomicrobiota bacterium | reverse complement strand
GCTGGATTTGCAGCATACCCCACTATCACCCCACGAGAGGAAGTCCTTCAACTAGGTTCATTGCGCTTCCTCGAAAGCGGTGCACACCTCCCGAAGGTCAGGATGTCTGAGAATAGGCGATGGGGGGTTCACAATGCCGTGCAAGCTCGCTTGCGAAGGGATTTGAAAGCTACAGCGCCAGCTTGGCTTGCCAAGCACAGCCCTGCGTGTCTCTCCAAGAATCCGTGCCCATCTGGGTAATCCGTGGTTCCTTCTTTATGAAAGGGGTTAGCAAATTGTTGATATTTGTGCAAGGCGGGAGCGTGACCCATTGCAGTTAAGCGTGGTGGTTTTTGCTGGTGGCGAGTGGCTAGTAAAGGTCGTTATTGAAATGGGTTGACGATTGAGATTCCGAGTCCGTCGAAATCTTTTGTATTTCGCGTTGCCAGTGTGAGCCCGTGCTCTAGAGCTGTGGCAGCAAGCAGGGAATCAACGACCGGTAATGGACGCAGTGCCGATAATTCGCCCCAACGCCCGGCAACTTCTGCGGTAATCGCAATGGTGCAGTTCGCGTAGTCACTCTGGAGTTTTTGCAGCCAAATTTCGAGCGGAATGCAGTCTGCCGGTGATTTTTTTCTCAAAAGTTCGATGCCTTTGCAAATTTCACCAAGCGAAAGCACACTAATATAATGAGCCTGAGCGCATTCCTTTGCGGCCCAATTTGAAACATTGGGATCGCAGCGCGCCCCTTTGCGCAACTCACTCAGGATATTCGTATCGAGGAGGAAGGGCATTAAAAGTCCAATGGACGAGATTCAATTTGCCGACTGCGATTGAGATCCAACTCGACAGAGGGTGAGGCGGCGTTTTCTGGATTCCTTAGGAAATTGATCAAAGAGACCTTCTGTATGGGGGCCAAACAGACTTCACGCAGAATGCGACGGTGCTCTTCTTCCACGGCAACACCATGAAGCCGAGCGCGTTCTTTCAAACGCTTGATGACCATGGGTTCCAGATTTCGAACAAGAAGTTGTGTCATAACTTGAGAAGCATGATATCAATGATATCTGATGTCAAATTGTTATTTCCAAAATTTCAAGGCTCTCGCGACTGCCATCGGTGGACCCGCTATCGATCACCACATACTCCAGCTCTGCCCCGCAGCCATCCGCCGCAAGCAGCACGCTCTGAATCGTCTGCTCCAAATGCGCAGCTTGGTTATAGGATGGCGTGACGATGGAAATTTTCATTGAGAATTGGAGAGGATTAACAGAATTTAAAAGATAATGGAAAGTATTTGAAGCTTTTTAAATCCCGATAGCCAGTAGCTAATAGCAAGTCATGAAGTTGAGTCATGGGTCATTCGTGCAACGAATGGAGCGGATTTTTGGGAAAGTCCATTCACAAGGCCGCTTGCGCGTGGTTTTGCAAAATCACGCCAGCCCGGTCCGCCGAGCGTGCCCCTTATCTCCCAAATCAGTCATTCGTAAAATTTGGTGTATTTCGTAGTTCCAAAAATGATTTTGCTGTCAATGATTTTGCCAAAGAAGAAAGCCAAGCGACGAGAGACGGGCGGGTAGCGTCGAGAGCCTCTTAACCAGTTACCAGTCACTTTTTCCCCTGCTCCGAATGATTCTTGCCAAAAAAAACTTGCCAGATCTCCTTGTTACGGAGCATTTTCACGGCTCGGCCTCGGTTTGCGGCTAAAAACAATATAGGCTTTCCCCTCTGGATCCGAAACGCGCCCGATCTCATGATATTCCCGGTGTCCTTTGAGATATTCTAAAAGCGGACCAGAAGTCTGTGCATTCGGCAACTCTTCCCGCACCCCAAAGACGCCTTCTTCAGAAGCAATCGCAAAATCCACACGATTTTTGCCGCTGTCCCCACTGAAAAGTTTTTTAATATTTGAGATATCCTCATAGGGCACAGCCTGAAATCGGAAGCCGAGCTCCTCCTTATCGGAAATCCACTGCAAAGTATGCGAGGAAATCGCACCATATGTGCTCACCATCACATAAGCCTTCAAGGGGAGATGTGAATTTTTCCTAAGAATCTCCAGAGCAGAGCGATTCGCGGTTTGGAGAAATTCCTTGTTCGCTCTCGGGCCCTTCGTGACCTCCTCACTGCGGATCGGCAAAGGGAATGCCTTCAAGGCCACGAATGCAAGAATCAACGCGACAACACCCCTTGCAGCAATGTCTTTCCACAAACCCCACCGCGATGTCGCCAAAAATCCCAGCAACCCCGCGCCCGAAAACAAAAGGAAAATTTGGAAAGTAATTCCAAAATAAGGGTTCATGTGGGGATTAATCACAAGAAAGCAGTAGGAATAAGCAATCAAACCCGTTGAAAACAAAAACCACAGAGCTTCAGTTTTGCGGAATCTCCAAAGCATAATGCCAGCGCATCCAGCAACTACCGCCAGTGTGAGGGCGATCCGCCACATCCTCCCAAGAGCAATCCAGCCGCCATAGCCACTCAATGGATAGAAGACCCTCTCCAGCCCACCTCCCTTGAAAGCCCAAAGATGAGCATCTTGACCAACTTGGTTCAAAACGATGTAGTTATAAATTTTCCCGGCTGCCACAGCGAAGTGTGGACCCGCCACCAAGGCACAGGCCGCAAAAAACGGCCATGAATTTTTCAGTGCTCCGACTACTCCGCCCCATCGACTTTCTCTCCACCCGAGAGCCAACCCCAGAAAGAAGGGGCCGCCACCGATCGCCATCACATAGAGAAATACCGGCGGCTTGGCCAGAATCGCTAAGCCGTAGCAGGCGCCAGATAATGCACAAAGATGCCATTTTCTTTTCTTAAGAAATTCCAAATAAAGGAGGACTCCCCACACTGTCAAAATTGCGGAAGGATAGTCTGGCCGAAACTCCGCAATTGTATTGTAAGCAAGAGGGGTGAGCGCCAAGAAGAACAAACCGACTCCGACTGCCATTCCTCCGAAACTTCGCGCCGCATAGGCAAACGCAGCTAGGAATAAAAACAGCAGACACACATTAGAGGCATAAGGGGCCCAATCTTGAATTCCAAAAATGCCAAAAGCCATAGCCGCCTGAAAGCTATGTAATGGCGCGTGTGGAGGATCAGTCACATACTGATAAAAAAACTGCAAATTCGCCTGCGGTTGATCAACCAAAGCCCGATACCTTTTAAGCCCATCGAGAAAAGTAATCACATCCTCATAGTCAATATCGTATTGCAGTCGCCCACGCCATGAAGAATGGTTCAAGATGACCGCTGTCAAGATCATAGACAAAATGAGTAAGCCTAATATCCATCGTCTAAAACGAGAATTTATAATACTATGTTCCATTTGTATTTACCTCGATTTTATGGATTCTGATTTTAGACTTTAAGCCGTCGGGCATGAACATTTCGCGAGTAGGCGATGTAAAATACAGATTCTTTAAATTTTCCTAACGCCAAATCCGGAAATCGTAGGGCTTGGAAACAGTTTAAAGCTTGGCTCACTTGGATAACCTTATTTTTTTAAAGCTCGATTTGAAAGCATGCATATGCGCCTGCCTCGCAGACCGCTTGCCAAAGAATGTGCGTTGTTGTTCAAGCAGTCGCGCGTTGTTGAAGACTTCTTTAAATTCTCGCTCAAAAACAGCCGATGCAGGTGTAAAAAGTTGCAAATCCGATTGGTTCACCTCTGCCGAGCGCTCGCGCAACTCTTCCGAACCCTTCCGCTTCCTTTCCGCCACATTGCTACGCCTCGCATAAGCCATGTTTTTAAAATGTTCTGGATAGGGCTGCTCCAAAAGAAGGCATGCATCGTCAAAGCGATCCACCGGCGCTATCACAAGTTTTCCTAAGCCGGCAAGTTTTTCAATATCAGAAAAGAGTCGGTCATCGGCGCCCCCGCCACAAAGAAAACGAAACTGGTCATTAAAGAATCTTCCATCGGACTTCTTTTCCAAAACCTCATGAAAAAATTCGTCAACAGAACCCGGCGGTTTGTAACCAGGATTCATTTTAGCCATCCGAAAGGCGCAGAAATACAATGACAAGGGGCGCTCCACAGGATCACGCAAAAAAGTGATAGCTCGGAAATCGAAACGCTCGGATTCAAAAGACAATTGGAGCGTGAACATGTGAGAGGCAAGGCACTGATACTGAGGATGCAAGTCGCACATGCCAGCGACATCTTCCTTGGTAAAAAACCGATTATCCCAAAGCCCGTAATAAGGATAAAACTTTTTGCCAAAATTTCTATCAAGAATCTGGCCAAACAGAGTTCCGGCGACTTTGGGGATATGACAAAAGATGAATTTTTGAGGCAGCATTTTACAAAATCCCGAGGGCGCTCAATATCCCAACTTCACCAAGAGTTCCGGGTGTCTTGATTGAAAATACTCATCTACCCGGTTGGTGAAATGTTTTTTCCATTGAGCTGATTCCGGATTTCGGATGTGTTCCGTTTTTTTAGTTTGTTGTTGAGCGGAATATTTCATGGCCCAAAAACCCATCATCCACCTGCGCCAGATTTCCACTTTCAAATGCACGGCTATGCGCTGCATGGTTTCCCTTTCTTGTCCCAAGATATCTTCGTAACGATAAACAACTACTCTTGAGTCATTTTCCGGCCATGCGAGCATCGAATCAAAATGGTTCGACCGAAAATCAATTTCCGCCATCAAGCCCTCTTCTACATCCAACCTCTGGAGGCATTCTGCGATGCATTCCCCTTTTTGCATCGCCCGAGGCACACGCCCGTTCACAGCACGAAGATTTTCCTCACGGGGATCTCGAATCCTGCACCAGGCTTCCGCCCCGCGCTTATGGTAAAAATAACCAGAAACCACCAAATCTCGCGGATCCCGAATAAACCTCGACACACGATCATCCGCAGCGAGCAATTCGAAATCAAGGACATGATTGTTCAATGAGCTTATCCGATACTTCCCGTTGTCCCGCTGAAAGTCTTCAATACGCGACTCGAAATGCCCATAACCACCAAAAGGGAAAACTCCGTGCATCACCCGGCTGAAAAAAACAGTTAGGCACTTGTGATAGGAACAGTGAATTAGCCGCATGTGGAAAATTTTGTTGCTCTGAAAGTCACGTTATAATTTGCTTTTCGCCAGTAGAGGTTGTCTATGACTTGCGTTCGTTCAATCGATTTTGGCCTTCAGAGACCGCCGCTAAAATCCAGTGGCACGCCCGCCAGAAAACATCTCTGACCCCACCGAGCCAATATCTGCTCTCCCAAAGAGCAACTGATTGTCTTGCTGTAGGCGATAAATCAAAGATTTTTGGCAAAGAATTGATCTTGTTTTCCAGTGAAGCATACATTTTCTGTAAATTTTTCAAAGTTTCCAAGGCGATTTTATCCAAGGAACTTCCTCTTTCTTTCTGGGGCGGGAAGTCCGAAACGAATTCCGGCGGCAGACTCAAAAACTCCCTGATCTGGGTAAGCGACTCATGGATAGACTCATATTTTAAAACTAGCGTAGGATAAAAAACATATTCGTTCGTCCACGCCTCAAAATGCTCCTCAAACAGAAATAAATCCATGCCATTTTTCGCATAATCCTCCAGCGTGAGGTTCCGATTGGGAAATCGCCGAATCCATTGAGAGTATTGAAGTTTCCCCGCCTGATCCGAATGAAAGCCCCGTCGAAAGAGCGAGGCGACCGCCAAAATCGGATTGCCAACCACATAAATGACCTTGAGATGTTTGGATCCCCTAAGCGGTGGCACTGGACAATGCTTGTAGCCATCCATGTCCCGAGGATCGTTCACCAGCCGATAACGAGAGATCGCTTCGGATAAGAATGTGGTTCCCACACCGCCATAAGAAGCGACCAATACCTCTACCGAAGAATTTAAGAAATATCGCGTCATTCCAGATTCATTCGCGGGAAATGGCTGTGTCTGTTACTGGCTCCTCCACAACATTGATCTGAATCGGCAACCCGAATGGGCCGTAAAATGGTGGAGGACCTTCCATAATCGCCCACCCTACGGATAGCGGACCGAGCTCACCCGTTCCAAAAAAACTTTGCCAATTCCCACCCTCAATCAGCTCCCCCAAGGCCAGTGAGAAAGTGTAGTTTCCAGCCTCTAGGTCCATCTTCAGATCAATGTTGAAGACAACCTCTGCCCCAGCTTCCAAAAAATACATATCCCCCCCCCCGGAGTGTGTGCCCCTCGATACAACAAGCTGGTCATAGCCATTTTTAACATTCACAGCAACATGAAAGGGAATAGGATCGTCAGACTGGGACTTCACCAAGATCTTCAACGAAACCAAATCCCCCATCCTCCCAGCGAGATTTCCAATGCCTCGAGTCTTGTCCAAAGCCACTGCCTCGATCAGAACTGGGGCCTCGGAATCGAGAGATCGACTCCAAACAGGTTCGCTGAAATTTGCGTGGTTTAAAATGCTCGCTTGGAACGTTTTAACTACGCCACTTGTATTGCGTTTTCGTTTTTTGCGATCCGTGGGGGGTGCGCTGAAATACATCGCAGTGCCTGCCTCTGTAGGGCCGAAATACTCCATTTTCCCATCCCGCAAAAAAACCACCCGCTCGCACAGGCTCCGCACCGTCTGCATACTATGTGAGACGAATAACAGAGTGGTTCCACGCTCCTTGAGTTGGCGAATCCGCGCCGCACACTTCTGAGCAAAAAACACATCCCCGACTGAGAGCGCCTCGTCGATGATCAGAATATCCGGTTCTAAAGCCACTTGCACCGCAAAAACTAATCGCACCATCATACCGCTGCTGTAGGTCTTCACTGGGCGATTAATAAAATCTCCGATCTCCGCGAACTCCTCGATCTGTGGAAACCGTTCCTCGATCTGCGCATGGGACAGCCCCAGAATCAATCCGTTGATGAATACATTCTCACGCCCCGTGAAGTCTCCCTTGAACCCACTCCCCAATTCCAACAGGGCCGCTACCCGGCCATTGACTTTGGCAAATCCCTTGCTCGGTGGTTTTGTCCCGGCAATGATTTGCAAAAGCGTCGACTTACCAGACCCGTTCCGCCCAATAATTCCTACGCTTTCGCCCTTCTGGACTTCAAACGACACATTTTCAAGCGCCACAAATTCTTCACCCTTATGCCCCAACAATAAGTCCACAAAATTCCTCACCCTTCCAGGCGGTCGTGGCACGATGCTCCGCAATTGACTCTTAGCCAGCGACAAACCCGATCGATGAATCGGATAAATCTTACTGACATTCCGGACAACAATCGCCGATGCATTTTTAAGTTGGGAGTTCACTTCCATAATTCGTTACTAAAAGACTTTATAATTCTAGGGCCAATGATTCTGCGATTTTTGGTATAGACAGAATGAACAAAATTATAAAAAAGTCCGGCGAAACCGATCGTGGCGAATAACTGGCAACAGGAGGCACAAGAAATGCTCAATGAAATCCGTAGGGCGCACAGCAGCAAGCAAAGGGCATGAATTCCAACATCTCCGAACAACCAGCTCCAATTCTGTTAATTTTGTTCATTCTATCTAAAAATTCCTGTTTATCCTGCACATCCTGCCATCCTGTCCAAGATATCCACTCACAACGCATCCGAGAATCCCCTCTTCAAGCGGTGAAAAACCGCATATCCTCCAAAAAAGCAAAAAATCCCGATTCCCAAGCAATACCCCCACATCCCCATCGACGGCATTTCCCCTTTTGTGAAGATCTCCCTCCCCATTTCCGAAAAGCAGGCCAGGGGATTCAGGAGCAACCAGGGTTGAAATGCCTCAGGAATGCTCGAAACTGGATAGAAAATCGCGCTCATAAAAAGTAATGCCATCAGGAGTGGAGGCACGAATACGGCTACATCCCGGAAATACACACCCACCGCCGCAAGAAACCAACTCACCCCCAGCGAAATCAGAAAAAGAGGAAAGACCACCAATGGAAAGAGTAGAAGCGTCCAGTGCCAGGGCATAGGCGAAACAAGGATGCCACCAATCAAAATCAAAACATTCACGCAAAAATGCAAAAATGAACTTCCCACAAGAGAAACAGGCAAAATCTCCACAGGAAAAACCACCTTCGTGATATAATTGGGGTTCTCAACCAACAATTTTGACGCTTGCCCCACCCCATCACTCATGAAATTGTAAAAGATCAACGCACTGAACAGCGTAATCGCAAACGAGCCGGCCCCTTCCGTATCTGTGCGTGAAGACCTATAAAGCGACCCGAAAACCACCGTATAAATCCCAAGCAGAAAAAGGGGAGAAACAAAGCTGAGCGCCAACCCCAAATGCGCTCCCCGATACTTCCCTACAAATTCCCGCCAAGTAAAATGAACAATCAATTCGCGCTTGGCCCACAGACCACAAACCATCCGCAGCGGAAACAAAATAGTGTATTTCATTATTTAATTATTACTTACTTCTAAACGTATAAAAATTTTATGTTTATTTTTTGCAACAAATAACTTTAGCTCTTTTTTTACCATCCAAATTTGTGCAAAACAAACCAGTCCGAGTAAAAGTTACGGATAGAGATTAAATGCTATCAGGCGAAGCTCAAAAGACGAGAGAAAAGTGCACTGGACTTTTTGCAGACCACTAATCACACGAGAGGACACGAATAGGAAGAAGGCTTTTTAAACACGGAGAACACAGAGGAAGTCGGGTTGGCCGCCGCTCACACTTATTGACACGAAAAAATCGCAAGATCCGAGTCACGGCGTCATTCGGTCAGCGGAAGTCAAGATTGCTTATAACTTGGGATAGCTCGGATATACAAAACCAAGTGCCGAGGCAGGTGCGAGGACCCAGTCGGCTGAGCAGCCGCACGGGAATCGAGGCGCTGGGGTTCGCCGAGAAAGACTGCCGCAAGGCAGCTCCGAAGGAGGAGCAGGGTTGGAAATCCTGCGAATCAAACTGCCAATGTAGCCCGCAGGGTGAGACGCCTTCAGGGAGGCGCGAATCAACAGCAAACGAGGGTTGGCCCAAGTACAACCCTGCACTTCTCTGCCCATCCGGGTTACTCCGTCTCTCATCCGTGGTCATCCGTGGTTCAAAATTCATCGCACAATGCACTGATTATGGAAGCCACATATCCGCAGGGAGCCAAGTTTCGAAGCCATCTCTATGCTTGCAGACAACGACAGCACCATCACAACCGATGGCAAACCCGATGATTGGAGAAGCCGACTCGAAATCGTCCTCCGGTATTGCAGAGAGTGGAAATACATGCTCAATTCCCGCAATTAATGCGTGAATTTCATTGCTACGGGGATCGAACGAGACTTGCTCGACCACAGGGCTTGATTCAAAGACCACGTTCATTTAATAAAGCTATAAATTCATCCAGGGCTTTACGCAAGTTTTTTCCGAAGTGGCTATACAGAAGCGTAGAGTAACGAGTAACGAGTAACGAGTGGCAAGTTAGGCGCGAGTTATTGGGCGCAGCTGTAATAAATGTTTCGGGCGGCTTGCCCCGCTCAAGATTCATCCCAGCGCTTAACAAGGCATTCGTGGTTACAACTCAGGGACAAAATTTTCCTCATAGGCTTCAACCAGAGTCCCTAGAACATCCATGAATGAAGCCAGCGGATGATTCTCGTCCTCGCCCACTTCATCCGTGACCTCATCCAGCAGAGCAACTAGCCGATTGTAATCTTCTTCCGTTCGGGGAACGCAATCAGAAGAACCGATACTTGATGATACACCAGATGGCGCGGACGCCGTCTTTCCAATTGATTTTCTTGCCCTCGGCGTAGGTGCGTCCGTGGTAGGAGACGGCGACTTCGTAGATGCGGATGCCTTTCTTGGCGAGCTTGGCAGTGATCTCCGGCTCGAATCCAAAGCGATTTTCCTGGATGGGGATGGATTGCAGAATTTCCCGCCGCACGGCTTTATAGCAGGTTTCCATATCCGTAAGATTTATGTTGGTGAACATGTTGGACATGAGCGTGAGGAAGCGGTTGCCCATGGAGTGCCAAAAGTAGAGCACGCGGTGTTCCTGCGAGCCAATGAACCGTGAGCCAAAAACCGCATCGGCTCTTCCACTCAAAATTGGATGCAGCAGAATCGGATACTCCGCGGGATCATATTCCAAGTCCGCATCTTGAATGATTACAATATCTGCCGTCGCATAGGCTATCCCAGTTCGCAAAGCCGCCCCCTTGCCTTGGTTTTGATCGTGATGGTAGACACGCAAGCGGGCGTCGGAGTTTTTGATGCGCTCCAGCTCATCTCGGGAGCCATCGCTGGACGCATCGTTCACCACGATCAACTCAGCCACGTCTGGCTGCTGAAGAACGGTTTCAATAATTCCAGCTACAGTAGCCCGCTCGTTGAATACGGGCATGATGACGGAGAGGCAGGGTTTCATGTTTCAAACATTTTTAAACTAATGGGCTCTGTGAAAAATTCTGAATTCTAAATTTTGGCATCAGCGAATGTGCTTAAAAAGATCAGCGAGAGAAATTATCCTAAAATCGGCAGTAGGAATTATCCACAGATTTTACAGATTACATTGCTTATGTATCAAATACAACTTCACCACAACTCACCCGCAGGGTGGATGCCTTGCACTCTGCTATGCCTTGGTAATCTGTGCTCATCTGTGAAATCAGTGGTTCAAATGATTTTTTTATATTTACAAAACCATGCGGCAATTTGTTTTACGTTCTAATTTAACCTAATTTATGATAGGCGTCAAGGACATCGTGGGGTTTGCCGATGGCCTCAATTCGAGATTTATGAATGAGCAGAGCTCTGTCTGCAAAGCGCTCCATAGCAGACGGATCGTGTGTTACCAATATAATGGGGCGGCCTTTTTTTTGGCATTCCTCGAAGTGAGCGAAGTATTTTCCCGCAAAAACAAAGTCCCCAACCGCCAGAACCTCGTCGGGAAGCAATATAGGGGAATCCACTTGCATGACGACCGCAAAGGCCAGTCGAACAGACATGCCGCTGGAATAATGTTTGACTTGCAACTCCATGAATTGCTCCAAATCCTCGATTCCCTGCAAACAGGCTCACCATGAGGCAGGCTTATCAGAAATTTTCCCATTCTGTAATTCTGTCGAGAAAATGAGCGATGGCATTATCCGAGTAGCTCCTCACTGTTCCAAAAGCCCATCTAACACGTTATCTACTCCATGTGTCCAATCGGGGAGATGAAGCCCGAATGCAGCGCGGAACTTTGTGGTGTCGAGGCGGGAATTCGGCGGGCGCGCGGCGGGGGTTGGGTATTCGCTGGCAGGGATGGGCAGGATGCGGTCGGGGTTGGCTTGGAGCGGCGCGTTCGTGGCCGAGGCCTTGGCGACTATGTGCTGGGCAAATCCGTGCCAAGTTGTTTCTCCAGCGGCAGCGAGGTGGTAGAGGCCATAGGGGAAATTTTCGCCGCGATCGCGGAGGTAGCGCGCAGCGATGTGTGCGGAGGCATCGGCGAGGAGTGCGGCTCCGGTGGGCGCACCAAATTGATCGGCGACGATGCGAAGTTCGTCGCG
>VFJO01000029.1 GCA_009886045.1 Verrucomicrobiota bacterium | reverse complement strand
GAAACCGTCATGCGCCAGCGGCCTGAGCTTGGCTTCCCTGCGGATCTCTACATCGAGGCTACCGATCAACACCGCGGTTGGTTCCAGAGTTCCCTCATGACCTCCGTGGCCTTGAACGATTGTGCTCCCTACCGGGCCGTTCTCACCCACGGATTTGTGATGGATGTGGACACCCGCAAGAAAATCTCGAAGTCCGCAGCAGGTGGCTATCAGAAGCCCACGGACGCCGACCATTATGTCAATAAATACGGAGCGGACCTTCTCCGCTTGTGGGTAAGTAGCGTCAATTTTACCGACGATGTTCCGTTCTCGGAGGAAATCTTCACGCGTCTCTCGGATTCCTACCGCCGCGTTCGTAATACGCTGCGCATTCTGCTCGCAAACCTTCATGATTACGATGCCACACAGTCACCAGCCCCCGAGTCGCTGACCTTTGTGGATCGCTGGGTCCTCGCACGCCTGCAGGAAATTGTGACCACGTGTCTGGATGCCTATGAAAAACTCGAGTTTCACCGAGTCTATCACACGATCAATCAATTCTGTGCCGTCGACCTGAGCAGTCTCTATGTGGATATTACCAAGGACCGCCTCTACTGCGACACGGTTGACTCCTCGCGTCGCCGAGCGACCCAGTTAGCCATGCACTCCGTGCTCGACGCGCTCACTCGTCTGCTCGCGCCAATTATTGCCTTCACCGCGGAAGAGGCGTGGGGATACTTCCAATCTGACACATCCGTTCACCTGCAGGATTTCCCGAAACCGAATGCCGCTTGGACGAATCCCAACGCGGTTGAAACCATGGATCAATTGCTGCAAATTCGCAGTCGCATCTCGCAAGCTGTAGAAAAACCGCAGAAGGCCGGTGAGATTGGAAGCGCCCTTGAGGCTCGAGTGAAGCTCTCCGTGAGCGCTTCTGAAGCCAGGTTGATCGAACCATTCCAGTCGGAATTGGAAGAAGTTTTTATTCTCAGTGATCTCGAGGTGGTCTCGAGCGACGATTCTTCGGTGGAGATTTCCAAGACTCCGCACGCCCGTTGCGAGCGTTGCTGGCGTCACCGTCCGGAGGTCGGATCCAGTGCAGGGCATCCTACGATTTGCACCCGATGTGAAGAAGCGGTCGCCGTCTTGGCATGAAGCTGATTCTCTTCGTCTCACTTCCGCTTTACGTATTGGATCAAGTCACAAAGTGGCTCGTGCTGCGCTTCATTTCGACTGATGAATTTGTGCCTGTGATCCCCGGCTTGTTCTATCTCGTTCAAGTCCACAACACCGGAGCAGCCTTTGGAATGCTGAAAGACAACAACGTGTTTTTCATGATTCTCGCGTCTGCGGCTCTGGTTCTTCTGGCCATCTTCGCCTGGCGGGGAGCGTTCGTGGATACTGCCACTCGCATTGGGGCTGCGCTCCTGGCTTCCGGTATTGTCGGAAACCTCACCGACCGCATCCTGCATGGCTATGTCATCGACTTCCTCGATGTGATTCTTCCATGGTACGGCCACTGGCCAGCATTCAACATTGCTGACTCTGCAATTTGCGGAGCCGCAGTGTTATTTTTTATCTCAGGCTTCCTCGGCGGCGAAAAAGCGGCTTGATTCAACGCGACCAAGACGGTTCGGAGACTTTTCCTAGGCCACTGATCACTGGCGTGCGGCGGCCTTTGAGGGTGTCCAAGAGAATGATGGACGATCCATCGCTGAAAATGATGTGCCGCGAATCAGCTCCCCATGCGGGATCTTGACCTTCCGCGACGATACGCGCTGCGCCGGTGGCGAGATCCATCACCGCTATGGCAAATCCACCCTGACGAACAGTGAAGGCAACTTTTTTTCCATCTGGTGACCAACTCGGCTCAGTGCAGTAACTGTGACCGGTCGGCACAAGGCGCCCCACGCCGCCCGCTGCACTGATACGATAAAGCTGTGGACCGCCGCGCTCGTCGGAGGAGTAAATGATCTCGCTGCCATCGGGAGACCATGAAGGCGAGGACTCGACGGAACGGGTGCGAGTAAGACGACGAGCGCCGCTGCCGTTTGCGGCCACGATGTAGAGCTCCGGGTTGCCATCTTTACTCAGGGTGCAGGCGATGCGGCTGCCTTCAGGGGAAAAACTCGCACCCGAATTTGTACCGGGG
>VFJO01000329.1 GCA_009886045.1 Verrucomicrobiota bacterium | reverse complement strand
TACTTCGCGCCTGTCGGATTCGCCCCATGTTTGAACAGGAGTTTGAGATAATAATCGGTGTAGGTCGCAGCGTCAGAATCCGTCGGGTTAATGGTTTTCCACGAACCGGAGTCCGATGTGAATTGGGCCTGTAGGTTGGAGGCTCCGTTCGGGAAGTAATATCCGCCTACGCCCTCCAAGGCACACCAAGTCGGACTCGTGCTGGTGGTGACCGTGACAGGGTTCGCCCAAGTCACATTTGCAGAAAGCGAATAAGCTGAATCTGCGATGTTGAAGGCCGTCGTGCCCGTAATTCCAAGCTTGCGATTTTCTACCGTGGTATCGACTTGGCCGCTCGAGTTGCAGGTGATCCCGGCTCCGAGACACACGATTTTGTCATCCAGCATGAACCACGACTTCTTGGCATAGAGCTGGGTTCCCGCAGGGTGCGCCGACATTCCGGCCACGCCGTAGGTTTTATCGACTTGTGCGCCCCCTACCCAGTTTTGATCCGTGACGGCATCGTCCGGAGTCGCACTCAGGTCAGCCGTCGTGCCGGGAAGGTGATACCAGTCCACCGTTGCCCAGTAGCTGTCCATATATTGGGTATCCGGATTGCCCATATAAAGGTAGGTCACGCCTGCTCCAGTATACCAACCCTTCAGATTGGTCGGCGAGGTGGTGTTGATTTCATAGCCCCCCACTCGGGTGGAAGACATGCTGAGACCAAAACTGAAGCCATTGCGATGCGCGGCGACGCGGTCCATGGACGCAAAGTGATACTGGCCTGGTGGCAGTTGCGGCGAGTCCGCAAAAGTGAGCAACTGGGTTGCAATGTCGGTTGGCGCAAAGGTGGCAATCGAACGGATATTGGCGATCACCCTAGCTCCGACTTTGGATTCATCGGAGGACGACGAAGCAATGGCCCGACCGCGCGCCATGTCCATGAAGGCTCCCCGATACATCAACGGTGCAAAACCATTGGTGATCCAGCCGTAGAGATTTGAGACTTCGGGGTCGGTGATTTCCCAAGTAGAGCCACCTAGAAGTTTGACCAAAATCGAAATATTGTCCATCAGCTCCTGCCCATACGAGCCGGTGTAGGCGATATTGTAGTGGTAGATGAAGGAATAATCGGCATACCAGCCATCGCCGCTGGTGACCGGCGTAAAGACACTGTCGCCTGACCAATCAGACGGATTATTGCCGCTGAGATTGCCTTGAGCCTCGGCCAGCATCAGACTCCCGCTCACGGTATAATCGGTCTGGGGATTCACGGGATGTCCGGCCGTATTGTGCCAGAAGCGGCGGACAGTCGTTGTGTTGTTTCCCAACAAAATTCCCTGCACGGCCATGGTGAGGGCTGCGTTGGAAGTGTTGGCCCCTGTGAGGGCTCCCCACCAGAAATAGTCTTTCTGGTTCACGCTGTTCGGGCCGAAGTTATAAACCGCTTTGACGTAGTTCGCAATTTGGGTCGAGGTCAAAGCACTGGGATTCGAGAGGGTCAGAATCGCTGCGTTGTTCAGGGACTGCGGAGCGGACACCATCCAGTCAAACCAGTTGCCGAAGATCGTTCCGGTGGATGTATAAAAGTTGGCAGTCAACCAATCCAAGCCACCTGTGATGGCGGCCAAGAGGGTGGGATCTTGATAGAGGTCACAGCCTGTTATGGCGTAAGCCTGCGCCATGTATTCGAGTCGCTTGAAAGAATCTGCGATGTTTCCCGAAGCCACATCCGCAGTGACTCCTGTCTGCGCCGCCGGCGGCAGATCGCTCCACATGGCAAGCAGTGGCGTGGCAGTAGCCCCAGTGCCGCCGTCACCGCTCAGAGTAATGGTAGGAGCAGTGGTGTAACCCGTTCCTCCAGCCGTCAAGGTGATGGATGAGACCTTTCCGGCCGAAATCGTAGCTGTGGCCGTGGCGCCTGTGCCTCCTCCACCTGTGATTGCGACAGTGGGAGCAGTGGTGTAACCCGTTCCGCCACTCACCACCTTGATGCCGCCGAGACCATACATGGTCGTTTGATAAAGAACCGCCCGGCTATTGATGCTGGAGGTGGTTTTCGAAGCGGTGACGTCCGCAATCAGTGTATCCCTCCACTTTTTGCGCAACGCCTCGAATTCGTCGATCGGTGTGGCTGGCCGTAGAACGAGGGAGGCTCCGGAAGCGCTGAGTTCAAAGCCAGGAATGGCAGTTTCCAGCGCAGCGAGATTGGAAATAGAACTTGCAGCCAGGAGTGGGCTTGTCGAATTGGCAGTGGGGGTTCCGACGATGCGGACCTTAGAGCCGGAGTCCAAAACCAACGCTCCGGAGAGGATTGCCGAGGCATTTGAGGTCGAGGACAGTTGCAATTCTAAAACGGCTCCAGACTTTATTGTCACGCTGGATACATGAGTTCCCGAAAGGGCGAGCGAGCCTTCGTTGATGGTTGTATTTCCGGAGTGGCTGTTATTACCAGACAGGATGAGTTTTCCTCCGCCGATTTTCGTCAAGGAAAGGCCTGTCGCGCTTTGAGTGATCGCGGTCTGGATATCCAGAGTGGAACCGCTCTCAACTCGCAGTGTGCCGCTATTTCTCAATTGAAGGACTGCGGGGATCGAGTTGCTGGGGCTGGCTGGCGAAAAGGTGAGGTTGGAATTATTAGTGAGGCTCACCAATTCATTGGTGTTGCCAGTGAAGACATTGTTGAAGGGGGTGCTATCCGTCGCTCCTGTATTGCCGATTTTGAAAATCGTGCCACCCGTATCTGCTAATGCCCGCAGCGAGCTGAGAACATAGTTTGAGCCATTACTCACATTGTAGGACTTGCCGTTGATGTTGCCGGATGTGGTGGTCAGATTTGTGGAACTCGAGTTGAAGACCAGATCTGTGTAAGAACCGCCGTATGTTGAAGCTGTGGGTGGAGACGCGAGGCTCCAGCTGGCAAAGGTGTTCAAGCTCAAATTTGAGCCGCTGAAGGTGTTTGCAGAGGCTGCCGAAAAGCTCATGGCCACTGTGAGCGAGCTGTCGCCAAGAGAACTCGTGGCAGTGAGGGTGACGGTAAAGTTCCCGCTTTGGTTGGAGGCACCTGATATGTTTCCTGTGTCGGTGTCGAAGGTTAGGCCGTAAGGCAGCGTGCCACTGATGGAATAACTATCGGGCGCTACTCCCGTGTAGGTGGGGGTGTAGTTGAACGAGATCCCCGCTTGCCCTGTGGCCGTTGTCGGGCTGGTGAGGGTGGGTTTGTTTGGAATGACAACTCCCGATGGCAGAGCCCACATGGTAAAATTATCCATCAAGAAATTGGCTGTATTGCCCGTAGAGGAAATGAAACCAGCGCGGCCAAGGGTGTTATTCCCGGTCAGGGCGATGGAAACCGTGGGTGCAATTGTGTAGCCACTTCCTTGGTTTGTGATCGTGTAGTTTGCTACTGCGCCATTGGATATTGTGACTATTCCAGCCGCTCCGGTCCCATTTCCTCCAGCAAAAACAAGGTTTGCTGTTCCGTTATAATTTGACGCGCCACCCATCGTGTAACCCGCCCCGGCATTTCCGATCGTCAAAGCCGTCACTTTGTTCGATGTGAGAGTCGCTGTGATAGTCGCGGAGGTGGTTGATTTCTCAATCGATGCTTGGCTCAGCGATCCATAGACCGAGTTATTGGTCAGCGTGATGATTGCCCAGTAGTTGCCATCATTCTTATTCCAGAAAACGGAAAAGCTATTGGTTGGCAGAGTGCGAAAATTGCCATCTGGCCCGAGATAGTTGAGGGAATCTATCTCGTGGTCATTGGCAAAGACCTGAAACGATTGCTTGATGGCTTGCGTGTAGTTTCCTGTATAGAAAATTGCACTGTTCGCATTGCCTCCGTTTTTGATCGTAAATGTGGAGTTGGTACCGTTTCCTTGGCTGAATTCGATGGCAGCGAGGCGCTCCGAACTGGAGCCTCCTGTTGTTGCGGTGCCCGTATTGTAGCCGGTGATTGAAAAAATCATCGGGCCGGCATAGGCGGAAGTTGCGCTAAGGACATCGAAGCCAACGGCCAAAGATGTCAGGCCTGAGCTTCCCGCATTGAACTGAAGACCGGCTGAGGAGGGCCCAGAATCATTAAAGTTAGCCACCCTTCCAGTTGTTCCGCCGATGGCGGTGGTGCCGTTTGCAGGGGCTACCTGTGAAAAATATTTCATGCAGTTCGATGCAGGAGAGGCTGCGACGGTGGTAAAATTCGCCCCCGTGTAGGACTCAAAAGATTCGTAGAGGGAAAGTGTCGGATAGTAGGAGGGGATGGTCGGCCCTCCATCGAAGACAGCGCCCACTTCATTGCGCAGCATCGGCGCGAAGGCCGCAGTGCCGGTAGCCTCCCTTTCATAGGAGCCGATATCGCGGCCAGAGGAAGGACGGGCAAACCCGCGAATATCCGTGCTGGCGGAGAGCGTCGCATTTGCCCCGTTGAGAAGCGGGCTGCTAGCCGTCGGGATTTTGTAGTTGCCGGCAACCTCCGTGATCGCGGGGCTCGCACTGGCCGAGTATGTGCCGCCCAATCCATCCCAGCCATATTTAGAGGTGCTGGTCTCATAAACATAGTTCGCTGCGGAGCTGCCGAGCACGATTGGCGAGTAGCCTGAAACGACAGTCGTGTCGCGCTTGATTGCGGAATCGGCTGTCCCATTCCCTTGCCAGACGTTGTTGAAAATTTTGACACCTGTCGGCGAGGCGGCGTTGGCGTAGCTATCGGGAGCGAGGTAGCCGAGATTCAGCTCCGCACAGTTGAGGAATGTGTTGTTGTAAATTTGTGCGTTGTCCGCAGGCAAATACGAGCCGACATTCGGGAGGGCGTTTACCGGATCGCCCTCGTAGTAGTTCGACTCTCCGGACATCACGCAGAGTGCCGCTCGAGCATCGGTGCCAAGGACATTCGCAACATAATTGTTTCGAATAATATGGTTCTTCCCGATGACTCGGATACCGCTTTGGCGTGGGCTTGGGATTCCCGTTACGATGCTGTTGCCCGAGTAATATCCTGCACCAAAAATAAAATTCCCTTCGACCGTGCAGTTCTGACCCGTTCGCAAGCATATCCCCCCTTGGGTTTCGAGAATGGTATTGTTCCGAATCGTATTCCCCTTGGATTTGTTTGAAATAATTTCCGGCTCCCCGGCGAAGGTGCTGTCCGTTCGCCAGATCGAGCGGTAGAAAACATTTTTCTCCACAGTGACTCGCATATCAAAAGTCTGAACATCACCGACTCCGATGCGGATTGACTCGAAGCCGTTATCCGAGTCGCTATCGGAAGCGGAAGCTAATGCATACCGGGTGCCGAAATAACAATAGCGAATCGAGTGGTTCCTCGGCACATCGATTCCACCCTCTCTGATGTCCGGCATAAACTCGACTGTCGCATTACGACTGGTCTCGGGGCGGTCGGTGAAGGAGCAGTATTCGATGGTATTGTTGAAACCACGCAAGCGGATCCAGTGCACATCTTCCCCATTGGCATTCGTGGATCCACACGCATTGAAACGAAGGTGGGAGAAAGTGATATACCTTGAATGATAATCCGTGCAGAGAATATCAGAATTGGATAGCAACCCGCAGCCAGCCCCGAAGTCCACTCCCGCAAAAATAATCCCGCGCCCCGAAAAAAGCAGATAAGAAGGAGCATTGACGACTACTCCGCCCGGTTTCACAGCGTAGATTTTGATCGGATTCGCCTGGGCCACCTCATCCGAGGTAATCGTGCTAATAATATTTTTATTCAACGCCCCATAGGTGCCGCTCTGGAGTTGCACAACATCGCCAGCTTTCAGACTCGGCAGGGCATTGAACTCGCTCGCATTGCTCACTGTGTAAACCTTCGCCTGCAAGCTCGATATCACAGCGAATAAAATGACAAACCAAGTCAGGCAAATCTTGGAAATACGATGCAAAAGTTTTGGGGGGCCTTGGCTCATTGTTTAATAAATATCACTGCATTCTGCTTTGCAAAGTGTATTTCCCATTTGTTCGCAAAAATTGGATACCGCTGTCCGTCGCTCTTGGTGAATTGAAAAGCTACGAACAAAGCAGAGGGGGGGTATTTGAGCAGCCGAGTGGATGTTCGCTCGGGAAAATCGCATCATGAAAAATCCGAGTTTTTAACTATTAGTAAATCTCTCAGTCCAGCTTCTGAGAGGTCAGACTCACAGTTCGCAGATCCTCGACTTAAAAACCAACCGGAAATACCTTGCCTCCTTGCTGTGAATCCGTAAATTCTTCTATAACGCAACTCTCTTGCTGCTAAATGCAGCAGGTAAGATGCGTCTAAAATATTCATAACTCATTAGATTTATGAGTAATACATTGCCTCGTGGTGTAACGGTAGCACTGCAGATTCTGGATCTGTTTGTCATGGTTCGAATCCATGCGAGGCAGCCAATTCCTCTTCGGTTTCTTGGGATTTGTATCTTCAGCGCACGGTAAGTTGGCGGAAGACGACATCGGCTACGCCTTCAGTTGCCTGCGGGTAGCATCCGGCTTTAAAATAGTTGAGAAATTTCCAGAATCCGAGGTCGCGGCGTACCTTTTCTTCACCGTCGGTTGAGATGGCGAGTTGACCATTTTCCACACGCACATCTATTTTTACGAAGGCTGCGCCAAGACCCTTGCGTAGAAGAATCTTTTCTTCAGGGGAATTTTTTTCGTTCAGACTCGTGGTCTTGAGCATGGCAAAAAGATTGCCGTCTTGTTGGGCTTGAGGCTGGAAGTGGCTCGCACTTCTGCAGAGAGAGCGCGGGATTCGTCGGTCCTCCAATTCGGCAGATGGCGTAGCTCGGATCTCACGTACTTGGCAGTGGGAGTCGTGCCTTTTTCGGAGGCATCGAGATGAAAACACATTTCATTTTCCGCATTGAGGAAGAAATAATCTGAGCTGTAGCCTATGAGGTCCTTGATCTCTTTGGGGCCAGGCAGGGTGATTTTCCACTCGCGCAAATCAAAAGTGGAGGAAGGTGTTTGCGCCCATCCTGCTGAGACGTTGAGGAAATGAGACGCGGTCAGCACCAAGTAAAAAACCGATGAGTGGCTGCCTAGCATGGTTCACGTCCATGCTCCATTTGCTGCTCAAGGTCAAGAATGCTGGATATTGTCGTTGGGGCTGCGACTTTCTGTCTCTGGGCGTGGCGCTGGAGCGCACATTGCAGGTTTAGCGAATGAGTCTTCTTGCTGTCGCGATGGTGTCGATCTCTTCGGGGGATTTGTCTCTTCGGATGCGGGCGATGCGTGGAAAGCGGAGGGCGAGGCCGGAGTTGTGGCGTGGGCTTTCGCGGATCGAGTCGAAAGCGATTTCAAGGACGATACGAGGTTCAACCTCGATTCGGTTGCCGGTTTGGGAGACGGCGCTGGCAAGGAACTCGTCGGTGAGTGTCGCGATATCAAGATCAGTAAGGCCTGTGTACGCTTTGCCGATAACAGCGAGCGAGCCGTTTTTATCGTCTCTGACGGCGAAGGTATAGTCGCTGAGGACGCCGTGGCGTTTCCCGTGGCCATATTCCACATGAGTTACCACGACATCGAGTGTGGCAAATCGTTTTTTGAGTTTGATCCAAGCGAGTCCGCGACGACCCGGTTGGTATGGACTCGCTGGGTCTTTGATCATCAGGCCCTCGTGACCGCTCTCTCGGATCTCATGGAAATGGGTGTCGATCTCCTTGGGATTGGTGGCCTGGAGAACTTCCGCATGTCGCAATGGGAAGGGGAGAGCCAACTGATGAAGTGCCTCACGGCGATCGGCGAGGGGGACCTTCAGCTGGCTTTGGTCATCGAGTTGCAGGAGGTCAAAGACTACGCATACGACCGGTATGTCGCCTCCGAGAAAAAGATCGGGTTCTTGGCGGCCGAGACGTTTTTGGAGGTCGTGAAATGGCAGCGGTCGGTCATTGCGCCAGGCGACAATTTCCGCATCGAGGATGATCTTTCGGTCCATGGAGGAAGCGGCCGAGGCTATCTCTGGGAATGTTGAAGTGATGCATTTCAGGTCGCGGGTATAAATCTCGGCGCGCTTTGTGTCGGCGTGGATTTGAGCTCTAATGCCATCGAATTTTGGCTCGATCCAAAGAATGTTTGACCCTGCAAAGCGCTCGCAAACGGCATCGGCATTGGGTTCCGGTGAGGCCAGCATGCACTTGACCGGCTGAAAAAGGCGCATCGCTCGCTCGTGTAGGCGGCATTGACGGGCCAGCAGCGCCACTTGGCCAAGGTCCCCGCTGAGCATATTCGCTTCGCGTACATCTGAGGGATTGGCATCAAAGGCCTCAGCAATGGCTTCCTCTAGTAAACCGCTTTTTAGGCCGATGCGAAGGTCGCCCGAGAGAATCTTCACCAGAAATTTTGAACTTGTTGCAGGAGTGGACAGGAAAAAGCGGGAGAGAAGATCAACTTTAACAACGCCCGAGCGGGATGAGCGGAGATTTTCTAATAGGCCAGCGACCTCTTGCATGGGGGGATTTTCTGCCCCCGCGGCGCCGGCCATCACGCTCTCCGCAGTGAGGCCGCTGTCGTTGAGACCTCGTGCGAGTTCACGGAATTCCGCAGCAGGCAGCCCGGAGGCCTTGATGAGAGCGGCATGGACGATGGCCCGACCGGTTTGGTGTGGCGCGGCGTTCGACGCAGGAAAGGCGTTTCCCGAGAGCCACAAGGCGGCATGGCACAGGTCGCCATCATCGGCCTCTCGAAAGTATCTGGAGAGTTCCGCAATTTTGGCATGCTTCCCGGTGAGGTCAGCGATCCGCTCTGCAACAGCGCAGAATCCCAAGAATCCCGATTTGGCCGATACGGCATGGCTCGCTTTCTTACTTTTTTGGGGGGTGGGAATCGAGAGGGAAAGGTCTAGTTGGTTAGGTCCGGTGAGTGCCCAAGCCTCTATGCCCCGGGAACGTAGGTCGGCAGCAAATTCCGATGCGTAGCCATGCAATGTCAGAACCCGTTTCGGGCCCACATGCTCCACATGGCGGAGGAGATCATCGTAGCCGGCATGATCCGAGAGCGGGAAAGCCGCGTCGCAGCGCATTCTGTGAACGGCCCCGGAATCCATCGCCCATCCAGTGATCGCTGCGACACGGCGATTTTTTACCGAGGCCATTGCCCGGCTTCCGGCGCTGGTCGGGGGGCAGATGAGCACGTGACCCTCTGCCGTTTTGGTGTCCCAGGCTGCGTATTCCGGAAAAGCGATGCCCTCGGATTCATAGACCGGTACCAGCTTTGCAATCGAGGAGTGGAGCATGACGCGGAGACTTGCTCCACGGAGGTGAGCCAGAACCTCCTGCGCCTTCCCCAGCGAGTAGCCAAGCAGAACGGGAGTGGCGCCTTCTTCAAGTGCCTCGATGCAGAACTTGAGGATCGCCCCCATCACCTCTTCGAAGGGCGGAAATACATATCTCGGCAGGCCATATGTGGTTTCCATGATCAGCGTTTCGGCTTGCTGGTGCTCTGCATTCTCTGCGCTGGCTCCCGGCCTCAATTTGAAGTCGCCCGTGTACAAAAGGGTGCCCTGTTCGGTCTCCACAAAACATTGTGCAGATCCCAGCACATGGCCGGCCCGAAGGAGGCGAATGCGGAATTTTTCAAAATCTCGAGCCTCTCCGAAGGGTAGGGGAATCTGAACGCCTTTGAGAGTGCCCATGCGCGCTTCCATGAGACGCAGTGTTGTGGGGGTGGCAATCGTCAGTTCGTGGCGTCCCGTGTGGTCACTATGGGCGTGGGAAACGAAGGCCAGAGGCTTCGAGAAGTGCGGGTCCAGCCAGAGTCCTGGGCCGGGGAGGTGGACGGCGCCGCGATGCTGGATCTCGAGCACGCGCAGTCTCCTAGTTCATGGCCCCGGTGCCCCAGCGCTTGTGGAAGAAACGTTCCCATGGAGAGAAAAGAATCCGATCTGCCAAGAGGCCGATCACGACAATGATGACCATCACTGCCACGACTTGGTCCATGGCAAGGAGCTCACGCCCGTATTGGAGAAGTTGTCCCAAGCCAAAGCCACTGAGGATGGTGACAAAAATCTCAGCGGCCATTAGCGAGCGCCATGCGAAAGCCCAGCCCTGCTTCATGCCTCCGATTAGGAAGGGGAGTGAAGCGGGGAGGATCACATTGAACCATGTGTGAAGGCCCTTGGACCCCATGGTGCGTGCGGCGCGGAGGTAGATCGGCGGCATGGAACGAACGCCATCGCTCGTCGCGATGAGGACTGACCATAGCGTTCCCATCACGACGACGAAGAGCATGGCCGCTTCTGTCTGCCCGAACCAAAGCAGGGCGAGTGGAACCCAGCAAACGCTCGGGAGCGTCTGAATGCCAAGAGCCAAAAGACCGAGAGTGTCTTGCAAAACGCGGAAGCGTGCCGTGAGAAGACCGAGTGGAACTCCCACAAGGAGTCCGATGCCATAGCCCATGAGTAGGCGTTTCATGGTCACCAGAGTGGCCGTCCACAGCGTCCCGTCGAGTGTGGCCTGCCGCATGTACTCAAGGACATTGAGTGGTGAGGGGAGTAATACGGGGGACCACAGTCCCGACCGAGATGCAGCCTCCCAAGAGGCGAGCAAAATTAAGAAAAATGCGAGGGATGAGATGGTGCGTATCATTCGGAAGCTTCCTTTCCCTGTGTGCTGGTGAAGCCTTTGAGGGCGGTGGTGATTTCCATCGAGTAGCGGGCAAGTTCGACGCTATTGATGTCTCGGGGTCTGGCGAGTTCGATGCGGAACTCGGCTCGGATTCGGCCGGGGTTTGGTGAGAAGAGGAGGACTCGGTCACCGAGGCAGGCTGCCTCGCGGACGTTGTGCGTGACGAAGATGATTGTTTTGCGTCTGGCTTCCCAGATGCGCTGCATATCGCCATAGAGATGCTCGCGGGTGAGGGCATCCAAGGCGGCAAAAGGCTCATCCATGAGGAGGACGCGCGGATTGGGCGCGAGGGCCCTTGCCAAGGCGACGCGTTGCTTCATGCCGCCGGAGAGCTCATGAATGTTTGCGTGCTCGGAATTTTCCAATCCGACGAGGTGGAGATAGTATTTGGCGACCTCATGGCGCTCCTTGGAGTTCAAGCCAGGTTTGAGACGAAGACCGAAAAGGACATTGCCCATCACATCCAGCCAAGGAAAAAGGGCATGCTCTTGGAACATGACCATGCGGTCGCGTCCTGGCCCGGTGATGTTTTGACCATTGGCCAGAATGTGGCCTTGGTCCGGTTGATCGAGGCCAGCGATGAGGTTGAGCAGGGTGGACTTCCCGCATCCACTCGGGCCTACCAGGCAGAGAAATTCGCCTTCAGCGACTTTGATGCTCACATTGTCGAGTGCGAGGACCCGTCCCCGCTCGGTGGTGAAGGATTTTGAGACTTGGTTCGCCTCGATGCGCTCGGGGGCTGTGTTGGCAAGTTCGTGTTCGAGGCTCATGGGAATTGAATTCTTAGGGTTGCCAGACGAGGTTTTTTAAATCCATGCGGGCACGGATGAAGCCGACTTCCCGCGCATGCTGGAGAAAATTTTCAAAAGGCTCGATGGAAATGCTGCTCTGTGGATCAAGGCGTGTCCAAGCCTCGTCCACCAGCTTTTGTGAGATTTCGCGGCGGGCTAGGGCGCTGAGTTCATCGCGAACGCGGCGGCGGGCCTCATCGGGGTTTGAGCGAATCCACTCGGTGAGTGCCTTATGGGCCTCCAGAAACTTGGCAGCCAGATCGGGGTGTTCCTCAAGAAATCCCACGCGTCCGGCCAGGATGGTGGTGAGTGCCGTGGGGTCGGAGTGGAAAATCCTGCCATCGGCTTCATTGATGAGTCGGGTCACCCATGGTTCCACAGTCCAAGCGGCATCGAGTTTCTTCTGGGTGAAAAGCTGGAGCATGTCGGGATTTGCCGTTGGGATGACCCGTGCCTCGCCTCCGACCAGCGTGACCTTGATGCCTTGTTTGAGCAACCAGGCCCTGCACTCCACATCCTGCGTATTTCCGAGTTGTGGAGTTGCAATGGTTTTTCCCCTTAGGCCATCTGCTGAGGTGATGGTATCCCCACGCACTACCAAAGCCTCACCTCCGCGCATTGCTCCTGCCATGACGCGCACTTCCTTGCCATTGGCACGAGTGTGAGCGTTTACCACGGGGCTTGGTCCCACATAGGTCATGTCGATGGCTTTGGTAAAAAAAGCCTCCATCGCCGAGGGGCCTGCATTGTAAACTGCCCACTCGATTTTTACCGGTTTTCCTAGGCGGGACTCGAACCATCCGTGGCCCTCGCGTGAAAGATTCGCTGCCACCAGCGCCTGAGCATGAGTGATATTTGGAAAAAAACCGACCCGAATGACTTGAGCATCCTGAGCCATGCCCATCGGGGCAGCGATGAGCAGTAGTACGCAGGCTTTCAATAGTTGATCTATCAAATCAACTAATGCTCCCGATTTTCGCGCTTTGGCGTCTCGACTTTTCGTGTAACCCATCGCGCGGAAGCTTCTCCGGAAAAAGCAAGGAGTCAACGAAAGAGTCAGCTTGAACTCTTGGCAAGGCCCTGTCTTTAGGGCAACCTCGTGGGCTATGGGAAAACGTGTGATGATTTTATCCGCATCTGTCGGGTCTGGACATGTCAAAGCGGCCGACGCCTTGGCGAGGGTCATGCGCAGTCGACCCGATGTGGACGAGGTTTTTTCCGATGATTCGTTGGATCATACGAATGTTCTTCACAAGCAATTCTACTCGACGCTTTATAAGAAGCTCTCCGCCATGCTGCCGGAGTTTCTTGGTTGGTGGTACGAGACGAGCGATGATCCGTGGGTGGCGGACAAGGGGAGGTTGCTTATGGATTTGCCCCAAGCTTTGCCGCTGATCAATCTTGTTAGGGAATTTCGTCCGGACGTGATTCTTTGCACGCATTTCATGCCGGCTGGGGTGATCTCTTGGCTCATTTCCAATGGGAAACTGGATGCGCGACTTGGCGTGGTGATCACGGATTTTCATTTCCATGCGTTTTGGATTACGCGGGCATTCAACTGGTATTTCGTTGCGCAAGAGGATGACAAAATCCACATGGAGGCGCTCGGATTGCCGGCCGACCGGATTGAAGTCACAGGGATCCCCGTGGAGCCTGAATTTGGAAATCCAGTGGATGTCAAGGCGGTGCTGGAGCGTCATGGGTTGCAGCCTGGGCGGCCTACGATCCTTGTGGTTGCTGGGGCTCTTGGGGTGAGTCCTGCTACGGCTGTTGTGCGCCAGTTGCTTCAAGTGGATCGGGACTTTCAAGCGATCATCGTTTGCGGGCGGAACGAGGAGATGCAAAATGAGATCGTCGCACTGCTCAAAGATCGCCCTTCTGATTTCCGGGTTCTGGGGTATTCCCAAGACATGTCGGATTTCATGTCGGTGGCCACGATTTTGCTTAGTAAGCCCGGCGGCATGACGACAGCGGAAGCCGTGGCCTGTGGACTCCCGATGATGATTCTCGATCCGATCGGCGGTCAGGAGGAACGCAATGCCGATGTGCTTTTAGAAGCAGGCGCCGCTGTGAAGTGCACCGAAGTGACCCTTGTCGCCCACAAGCTTCGCAGGCTCCTCGACGATCCGGATCGCCTGAGGCAGATGGCCCAAAATGCTCGCAAATTGGGGCGTCCCAATGCGGCCTCAGAAATCGCCCGCATCGTGCTGGAACACCCGGATAGGAAGCCTGCGATCATTTCCAAACTTCGTGAAAAGGCATTGCGCAAACGCATCGCCGCTGCCGGATAGGTAAGAATTTTTACATGGAATCACGCACGCCATTTTTAATAGGAGTCGCCACCTCGGGATACCAGAGCGAGGGCGGATATAACGGGCCGGGCCAGCCTCACAATAACTGGGCGGCCTGCGAGCAATCCGGCCGTGTCGATCGCACAGGGAGGGCGGTGGATTTCTGGAACAGGTATCGCTCGGACTTTGATTTGGCGCGAGGTATGGGACTCAACGCATTTCGGCTCAGTATCGAGTGGTCCCGCGTGCAACCTTCTTTCTCAAACGCTCCGGGCCCGGCCCCCGATTTTGATCCAGCCGCGGTCGATGCTTATGCAGATCGAGTGGCTGCGTGCCGTGAGGCTGGGATGGAGCCCGTTCTGACGTTGCAACATTTCACTCATCCGGCTTGGCTAGGGGTCGATGCTTGGCTCGACGACCGCACACCGGCGGCCTTTCAAGACTTCGTCCAGTTTGCGATGGCACGCCTGAACGAAAGGCTCTGCAACCATCATGGTCAGTCGCCAGTAAAATGGTATGTGACCCTTAATGAGCCCAATATGCTCGTTTTGAATACCTATTTGAACCGTCACTTTCCCGCTGGCCCTGAGGCGGGGATTCCCGTCGGCTTGCGCGCCTACAACCGGCTTCTGGCGGCACATGTGAGGGCCTATAACACCATTCACGACCTGCATGAATCCCGTGGTTGGCCAAAGCCGATGGTTTCGATGAATACGTTTTGTAGTGATGTCTATTGGTCCGAGAACATGCTTCTCGATTTGCTGACCCTCAAACAAAACGGTATCAAACCCGGTGAGTCAGCAGATTATTTTTGTTCCAGAGCCGAGGCTCTCTCTCGCCATTTTACCTCGATTGCCCTCCAGCGGCGCACAGATCTTGCTGCCATGGCGGGGGCGGGCTTGCACCGTCTAGCCAATTACTTTGCCTCCCGTGCAGCGACTTCCGAGGCATTTCAATTTTTCTTTGACGAAGTCGATCGTTCTCCGCGTGAGGTTGCCCTCGATTACCTCGGCTTGGATTACTACGATCCCTTTGTGAGCCATGCCTTGAGGTCTCCGGATTTTTCCGACTTGGAGTTCAAGAGCAGCAGCATATCTGCCCACTTGCTCGATGTGCTCGCCTGCAAATGGTGGGACTGGCACTTCCTTCCCGAGGGCATGAGCGCCTTTTGCGAATACTACTCCAGAGCCTTTCCGGGCATGGGTGTCCTCATCGCAGAAAATGGCATGGCCCTACGCAGCCGATTCGATGAGTCCGGTGGCGAGCCTCGCCGTGATGGACTCACCCGCAGCAACTATCTCGAGGCGCATCTCTTGGAGGTTCGCCGCATGCTCGACTCCGGTGTTCCGCTTTTGGGTTATCTGCATTGGTCGCTCACGGACAATTACGAGTGGGGCTCATTCACTCCTCGCTTCGGGCTCTACCGGGTTGATTTTCAGCACGACCTCAAGCGAATGGAATTAGATCATCTGGGCGATAATCCCTCATGGACCTATGCAAAATTGGTGCGTGAATTCGGACTTAATTCCCTCAAAGTCAAAGTCCCCAATCTCAGTTAATTTTTTCTGATCGATCTCAACAAAAATTGACAATAATATTGGCACTTCGATTGCTTCATCTTTCCTGCCGCACGGGAATATGGGAAAAACGAAAAAAAAAGCTACACCAGACGGCCTGGTCTGCTCAAAAAACTACACCTAATAAATGGCTAAATATAAACTCGAATACATCTGGCTCGACGGATACGAGCCCGTGGCAAACCTTCGCAGCAAAACCCAGCTGAAAGAATTTTCCAGCTTTCCCAAGCTTGAAGAACTTCCTTTGTGGGGATTTGATGGCAGCTCGACGCGCCAAGCACCCGGCGGCAGTTCCGACTGCGTGCTCAAACCCGTAGCAGTCTTCCCAGATTCAACCCGTAAAAACGGGGCCTTGGTTATGTGCGAAGTGATGATGCCTGATGGCACCCCGCACATCACAAACTCCCGCGCCACAATTTTGGATGATCCCAACGCTTGGTTTGGCTTTGAGCAGGAGTACTTCCTCTATCAACACGGACGTCCGCTCGGCTTCCCGGAAGAAGGTTTTCCTGCACCGCAGGGCCTCTACTACACCGGTGTGGGCTTCAGCTCCGTCGGTGATATCGCACGCGACATCGTCGAGCAGCACCTTGATATCTGCCTCGATGCCGGTATCAACCACGAGGGCATCAATGCCGAGGTCGCCAAAGGCCAGTGGGAATTCCAAATTTTCGGCAAAGGCTCCAAACGCGCTGCTGATGAGGTGTGGGCGGCCCGATACATTCTTCTACGTCTCTGCGAACAATACGGAGTGGATGTGAACTTCCATTGCAAACCACTCGGCAAGGACTTTGATTGGAATGGTTCTGGCATGCACTCAAACTTCTCCACCAAGCACCTTCGTGAAGTGGGCGGGAAGGAATACTTCGAGAAGCTCATGGCCGCCTTTGACAAATACAAAAACGAGCATATTGCCGTTTACGGTCCGGATAACCACCTGCGCCTCACTGGTCTCCATGAGACGCAGTCCATCGATAAATTCAGCTACGGTCTGGCCGACCGCGGCGCCTCGATCCGTATGCCGCACAGCTTTGTCAATAACGGCTACAAGGGCTATCTCGAAGATCGTCGTCCAAATTCCCAAGGCGACCCTTATAAAATCGCGAGCCGCATCCTCCAGACGATTGCCACGGTAGCCACTGTGTAATCCTCTGCGGGTTCAAGCAGACATCATCATGAACGCCGCCTGTGCCAACAGGCGGCGTTTTGATTTGGTTCAAAATCAACCGAATCCAGCAGAACTAACCGCAGAGCGCACAGAGGACACAGAGGATGATCTGTTTATGATTCGATGCGTTTGAAATGATTTGTGCGATATCAAACGAAAGCCAAAGCCTTTCCTGTAAATCCTCGCCATCCTGTCTTCCTGTCAAAAATCCGTTTTCGGGATCATCTCCCTTTTGCGGTATTTGCTTGTTGCCCCGTGCCGTCTCGCAGGTGAGTATCCGATGCCTATTAAGGTCAGGGTTTTTCTGGGGTTTGTAGCGAGCGGAGGGTCACTTCACCGAGTTCCAGATGAAGGGCATTGGCTGCGGTGCGAAGGAAGCGTTCGGTGGCGTCTGTGAGGGCGACGTTGAGTTCTCCAAGTTGTTCAGCGGGTGCAGAGAGGGCATTCTTCTCGAGGACGTTTTTTACTGCCAGAGCGCAGTTCGCGGCGGAGTCCACAAGAGCCACCTCGGGGCCGGCTATGCGTGCAATGGTCTGGCTCAGGAGCGGATAATGGGTGCAGCCAAGGACAAGCGTGTCAATACCCGAGGCAAAAAGAGGGGCTAGGTAGCGGGCAAGCATGAGGTCGGTGATTTTATCTTCAAACATACCCTCCTCGATCAGTGGGACGAGAAGCGGGCAGGCGACGCTGACGACACGGATGTCTGCATCCAAGGAGTGGATCTCGTTTTCGTAGGCTGCACTTGCGATGGTGGCGCGGGTGCCAATGACTCCAACGATTTTGTTTTTCGTTGAGGCGACGGCTGCAGAGGCGCCCGGTGCGACGACGCCTTGCACCGGCACTTTAAAACATTCTTTTAAGCGGGGTACCGCGAGTGCGGAGGCGGTATTGCAGGCGACGACGATAATTTTTGCTCTTTCTGCGAGGAGGAGATTTCCAATTTCGATGCTGTAGCGCTCCACTGTGGCTCGGCTTTTTCCGCCATAGGGAACTCGGGCCGTATCTCCGAGATAGAAGATGTTCTCCGCAGGCAGGAGAGCTTGAAGGGCGGAAACGACTGTCAACCCGCCGATCCCGGAATCAAAGACTCCGATTGGGGCGGTGATTGGATCAGTAGGCATTGGGAGTGGTCTCCTGTGGCTGGGATTCCTTCGCTTTTATGGACTCAGCGGCACGCTGCACGGCTTCATTCAGCATGGGGTGCATTCCAATCGGGGAAATGCTGCGGCGCAAGTCGGGGATTGAGGTTTTGTCCGTCGCAGAAGCGACCGCGGAGGGTGGTTGGTATGTACTTTCTCCTGAGACTGCACTCCGGTAGCGCCCCACACCCTCCAAGATTGCCCGTGCAAAAGCATCGCGATAGGCAGGGGTCGTAATGAGTTTTCCATCCAACGGATGGTTCATGAATCCGCCTTCAAGCAGCACGCCCGGAATGCGAATGTCGCGGATCACTACGAAGCGCGCACGCTTGATGCCTCTGTCGGTAAGCCGCATGTGGCGAAGCATGGACGAATGGAGGGCGGTGGCGAAGGCGATGTTTTCGGCATCTTGTGTGTTTCCGGGGTTTAGCTTCAGGTCGCTGTAGCTGAAATTTTCTTCATCCATCGATGGCACGCCCCGTGGAGCGAGGGCAAACGTCTCGATGCCGGAGGCTGCACCTCCCCCGCTTTTGTTGAAGTGCACGCTCACGAACACGGCATTCGTAAAGCGGTTGGCAAAAGCTGCCCTGTCCTCAAGCGGTATAAAAACATCGCTCGAGCGCGTCAGGCGCACGTTGTAGCCGTTCTGTTCGAGGAGTCGCTTGGCACGAAGAACGACGTCGAGAGCGGCCTCCTTCTCAATGCCTCGCTGGCCCTTTGCCCCGCTATCGTGTCCACCGTGGCCGGCATCCAAGATCACGGTACGGGTCGCATGGGCATTTTTGATAAGTCCAGGTCGCATGACGGGCTCGATGATTTTTGTGACATCCATCGCTGAAATCAGAATCTGACCGCCTTTTTGACCCACGGGGAAGCAGAGGATATACTTCACATTGTTGATATAAATCTCGCGCGTTCCAGCACGACCGCGAATTGTTTTTGCTCCGCCGGTGAGAGTGAAGGCTGGGCCGTTAATAACAGGGTCGCGGAGTCGGTAAAACTTGGAAACGTCCTTGATGGAAACGTGGCGACGGCCATCGTGGGTTACCACTTCCCAAGCGGGGGCTGAGGTCTGCAGGGCAAGAATCAACAAAAGTAATCTGGCGATGCGTTTCACGAGGCATGTTGGAGCGTGTGGGCTCAAGAGCGCGTCGAGGAATGTTAGGTTCCTGATTTTGGTCGCATGTGCGGAAAGAGGATGACATCGCGAATGCTTTCCACGCCAGTGAGCATCATCACCAATCGATCGATGCCAATGCCGATGCCACCGGCGGGTGGCATTCCATACTCGAGCGCTGTGAGAAAATCCTCGTCGAGCTTCTGTGTTTCTTCGCCGCTTTGATGCTCGAGGCGCTGGCGTTGGACGTCCGGGTCGTTGAGTTCCGAGTAGCCGGGTGAGATTTCTTGGCCATTGATGACGAGTTCGTAGACGTCAACGACGGATGGATTGCCTGTGTTTTGTTTAGCTAGAGGGACAAGCTCTTTGGGGCAGTGTGTCACGAAGAGCGGATTGATCGTTTTTTCTTCAACGAGCTTTTCAAAGACATGCTGGGTGATCTCGAAGTCCTCTTGGCAGTGGGTGACATCAACGTGATTCTCGATGCACCAAGCGCGTCGTTGCTCGGTGGTGCGTTCGTACCAGTCCGGCACGACACCTCGGATGAGATCGGAGTAATCGGTGCGGCGCCAAGGGCGGGTCAAGTCGATCGTGCGGAGCACCTGGCCTTCGGAGTTTTTATGTTCGATGGTGAGGGTTCCGCAAACCGTCATGGCAACATGGCAGACCATCTCCTCCACGAGTTCGGCCATTTTTTCGAAATCGGCACACGCCCAGTAGGCTTCCAGCATGGTGAACTCCGGGTTGTGGCGACGGGAGATTCCTTCGTTGCGAAAATTGCGGTTGAGTTCGAAAACTTTTGAAAAGCCGCCGACGAGCAATCGTTTCAAATAAAGCTCGGGAGCGATTCGCAGGTAAAGATCCACGCCCAGTGCGTTGTGATGCGTCTTGAACGGCGCTGCCGCTGCGCCACCCGGCACGGCTTGCATCATGGGGGTTTCGACTTCAATGAACCCCCGGTCTTCCAGAAAGCGACGAATTTCGCGGACGATGGCAATGCGTTTTTGGAAAACCTCCATCGACTCAGGGTTCGAGATGAGATCGAGGTAGCGCTGGCGGTATTTGATTTCCGTGTCTTGGACTCCATGCCACTTGTCCGGGAGTGGGCGCAGGGATTTTGAAAGTACGGTAAAGCTGATTGCTTTAATACTTGGCTCGCCGGTTTTGGTTACAAACGTCTCTCCTTCGATACCAAGGAAGTCACCAATGTCGAGGAGGTCAAAGATGGACATCGCTTCCGCGCCGACATCCTTGGCATTGAGGTAAACCTGCATGCGGCCGGTGCTGTCGGAGAGGTCAATGAAATGGCTCTTACCCATGTTACGATGGGCTGTGATGCGCCCAGCGGTGCGAACCTGTTGCGCTTCTGCGAAAGCGGCTCGGATGTGGCCGGGCGCTCCAGTGGTTTCGTAGGCCTTGCCAAACGGGTCGATTCCGGCAGCGCGGAGAGCGTCTAGTTTCTGCCTACGGACAGCAAGGAGTTCGTTTTGGGATTGTGCTTCCATGGCGTTGATGTCTGGAGCCCGAGGGGTGACTCAGGCTGGAGGTTGAAAAATGATGTAGAGGGCAGCGCCCGTAGCCAAGAGACCTACCAGTGCAGCTGAGGCGACGATGAGCGGAGTGAAATCTTTTCCGTTCTTCTGACGTGAGATTGGTGAGGAACTCACGAACGACTCTGGCCGGGAGCTCAATTCTGCCGGCTTTTGTTGTTCCAAGGCCGAGGAGTTATTTGCAGCAGTGGAATCTGTGATTTCCGAAAGAAAGAGACAAGCCACTGAGCCGAATCGCACTTCATCTTTGTGATTGAGCACAGCGCTTTCGGTTTTTGAACCGTTGATAAATGTGCCGTTCGTGGAGTCGAGATCACGAACGTAAAAGTTTGCGTTTTCGTAAACGATCTCAGCGTGCCGGCTGCTTATGGAGTCATCCGGGATGTGCAGTTGGTTTTCGGAGATACGACCAACGGAGGTTTTTTCCTCCATGAGGTCGTGAGTGGCCTCGGTGCCGTTGGGAAAGAAGATCTGAAGCTTTGCCATAGGTAAATCATTAACCTTTGGCCTTCGAAGCGGCAACCTCTTTGGCGAACTCGGCGAAGAAGTAATCCGCATCGTGCGGCCCAGGGCAGGCTTCCGGGTGATATTGCACGCTGAAGGCCCGGTGCTTCGAATGGCGCAGACCAGCAACTGTGCCATCGTTCAGGTTAATGTGCGTGACCTCCACATCTGCCGGGAGAGATGCCGGATCGACTGCGTAGCCGTGGTTTTGCGACGTGATGGCGATTTTTCCCGTGCGAAGGTCCTGCACCGGTTGATTTGCACCCCGATGGCCGAATTTGAGTTTAAAGGTGCTTCCTCCTAATGCCAGGGCGAGAATCTGGTGGCCGAGGCAGATGCCGAAGAGAGGTTTCTTGCCGATCAGGTCACGAACGGTCTCGCGGGCATAATCGAGGGCCTCGGGGTCACCTGGCCCATTTGAAAGAAAAATAGCGTCTGTCTCGAGGGCTAGAACATCCTGAGCAGATGCGGTTGCAGGTAGTACTGTCACATCAAATCCATTTCGGCGCAGCGAGCGGAGGATGTTTTTTTTCAGCCCGAAATCAAGTGCTGCGAGCGTGTAGGCGGCTGGCGGCAGATCGTTGAAAACATTGCCCTTTTCGTCGGCGCCTACGGCATCTTCCGAGCCTCGGTGCATGATCCACTCTCTGCTGAGAAGGCTTTCTTCATCCCAGTGGTATTTTTTGCTGCATGTCACTTCCTTCACAAAATCCACTCCTTCGTAGGACGCGTTGCGTGCCATTTCGATGGCCTGGGATTCGTCGGTCGTTTCAGTAGTTATGCAGGCGCGCATGGAGCCGCGTGTGCGGAGATGGCGAGTGAGGGCCCGCGTGTCGATACCCTGAATGCCTGGGATGCCGTTTCTGTTCAAGTAGTCGGCAAGGTTGGAATCCGAGCGCCAGTTGCTGACGATGGGGCTGAGTTCCTCGATCACAAAGCCGCGCACTTGTGGCGCATCGCTCTCGATGTCGAGGTTGTTAATTCCGTAATTTCCGATCTCCGGATACGTCATCGCAACAATTTGGCCTCGGTATGAAGGGTCTGTAAGAATTTCCTGATAGCCGCACATCGAAGTGTTGAAGCAAACCTCCCCTGTCGTCGTGCCGACGGCCCCAAACGACTCGCCTCGAAAAACCCTTCCGTCTTCTAATGCCAACAATGCTGTCATATCAGTCTGGGTAACACACCGTGCGCCGCCTTGAAATAGATTTTGCTTGATGGCAGGCGGTCTTCAAAAAACGCGGGCAAGATTTTTTTGAACGACCTCCGCTGTTTGCTCGATATCCGCAAGGGAATGCGCTGTGCAGAGGAAGCCTGCTTCGAATTGCGATGGTGCAAAGTAAACCCCTTCGCTGAGGCACCCGTGAAAGAATTTTCCGAAACGCACGCGGTCACTGCCCATGGCCTCTTGGAGATTCCTCACCGGCCCCTCGTGGAAGTAAAGGCAAAACATGGATCCGATTCGCTGGAAGGATAGTGGAAGTCCTTTTATGACCTCTCTCGTGGCGGCCTCGAACGCTGCGCCTGTTTTTTCAAGGGTGCTCCAACCGTCGATCCGCTCCATCTCGCGGAGTTGAGCGAGGCCTGCCGCCATGGCAATCGGATTTCCCGAGAGTGTTCCAGCCTGATAGACTGGGCCGTCTGGCGAGAGGCAATCCATGATCTCGGCTCGCCCGCCAAATGCGCCCACCGGCAATCCGCCGCCAATGACTTTGCCCATGGCTGTGAGGTCGGGCGTGATGTTATAAATCTCCTGCGCTCCGCCGCGCGCCAAGCGAAAGCCGGTCATTACCTCATCAAAGATTAGAACGGCTCCTTCGCGCGTGCAGATATTTCTCAGATTCTCCAAAAAATTGGGTTCAGGCAGATACAGGCCCGCATTGGCAGGGACCGGCTCCAAGATTACGGCTGCGATTTCGCCTGGATTTGCCGCAAACGCCGTTGCTATCGCATCGGGGTCATTGAATGGGAGTGCCAGAGTGAGCCGAGCCAAAACTTCAGGCACGCCTGCGCTGTCGGGATTGCCATGTGTGAGGGCGCCGCTCCCGGCTTTGACCAACAAGGAGTCCACATGACCGTGATAGCAGCCTTCAAATTTGATGATTTTAGAGCGTCCGGTGAATCCGCGAGCGAGCCGAATGCAGCTCATAGTGGCTTCGGTGCCGCTGTTCACCATGCGTACTTTTTGCACGGAGGGCACCATGCGACAGATTGTTTCCGCCATTTCAATCTCAAGAGGATTGGGAGTTCCGAAGCTCAATCCTCGACCCGCTGTCTCACGCACTGCCGCGATCACAGGTTCGGCTGCATGCCCGAGGATCGCAGGACCCCAGGTTCCAACAAAATCAATGAGCACATCATCATCGACCGTTGTGAGTCGGCATCCACTTGCCGATTTGACAAAAAACGGTTCACCTCCCACTCCTCGGAAGGCCCTCACTGGCGAGTTCACGCCACCGGGTATTCGTTTTTTGGCAATTTCAAAGAGTTGTTGGGATGTGGTCATAGAAAATCCAGATTATGGCAATCATGGTTGACAGCGTGGCGGTGAAATACAAGATCGTTAACTGCTTCCCGTTTTCGCAGCGATGCCGTCGGGAGTGTTTCTCAGGACATCCTATGGCCACTATTAAAATCGACCCGACTCTTCACCAGCAAAAGAAACCCGACTGGATCAAGGTTCGCTTGCCATCCAATCCCGTTTTCTTTTCGACGAAGGGGCTCATTTCAGACCTCCGCCTCCACACCGTCTGTGAAAGCGCGCAATGTCCAAACCGCTGGGAGTGCTGGAGTGGGGGCACAGCCACTTTTATGATCGCGGGCGATCGTTGCACACGGGCCTGCGGGTTCTGTGCTGTTGATACCGCCAAGCCTTTTGCTCTGGAGGACGACGAGCCCCAGCGCGTTGCCGAGGGGGTGAAGCGTCTAGGACTTAAGCATGTTGTTATCACTGCTGTGGCTCGCGATGATCTCGCTGATGGTGGGGCCGATCATTTTGGGAAAACCATTGAGGCGATCCGTGCACTTGATCCCAAAATTGTGGTCGAAGTTCTCGTGCCAGATTTCAATGGCAAAGACGAGCCGCTCCAGCGCGTTCTCAATGCGGGTCCCGACGTCTTCAATCACAATCTGGAAACGGTCGAGCGCCTCACGCCTCTAGTTCGTTCCCGCGCCAAGTATCAACTTTCGCTCGACTTCCTCGCCCGTGCACGCGAGCTGCAGCCTGAGATGATGACCAAGAGCGGGATCATGCTCGGTCTCGGCGAGACGGAGCCGGAACTTTTTCAGGCGATGGATGACCTGCGAGAAGCCGGCGTCCGAGTTCTTACGCTAGGTCAATATCTCCGCCCGACACCGAATCACTTGCCCGTGATCGCTTATATTACGCCTGAGATGTTCGACCACTACGGCGACATTGCGCGCAGCAAGGGCTTTGAATTTGTCGCCAGCGGTCCGCTGGTTCGCAGCTCTTACCATGCGGCGGATTTCAATCCCGTTCAGCGTTGACCTGGAAAATCATTGCCGCCGGGAAGCCTGCCTTGGCATTTGCCAAGATCGGGATTGAGGAATATCTCGGCCGCCTAAAGATTTTCGCCAAGGTCGAGTGTCACTTCGTGAAAATCGGACCTCGGCTTCATGAGCGGATGCTGGAGCTCTCTGAGGGGTGCCACCGTATCCTGCTTGATGAGCGTGGAAAATCGTTTTCCAGCCGCGCATTTTCCTCGGAGATTCAGAATCTTCGCAACCGTTCTTTTTCACGTTTGGCCTTGTTGGTCGGGGCTTCTGATGGTTGGGACGATGCCACCCGCTCGCGAGCAGATTTGCTGTGGTCGCTCGGCTCCCAGACGCTCCAGCACGAACTGGCTCTGCTTGTCGCCCTCGAGCAAATTTACCGCGCCGAGACGATTCTCTCCGGGACCCCTTACCATCGGGATTGACTGTACCCTTTGGGGCGTCTGAGGGCATCACCCCATACGCAAATCTGCTTTGTGGGTTAAAGACCATGGTTGCACAGCATGAACTCATCTCAATCTCCAACCAGAGCAGCAATTCTTGGCGACTATCCACCCAGAAAATGCGGTATTGCAACATTTACTCGGGATCTTCGAGGTGCCCTCAATAGCAACTACTCAGATTGGGAGTGCCCAGTGGTTACGGTCACCGAGCCGGGTAGCTCGTATCATTATCCGCCAGAAGTGAGGTTTGAGATCGCCGAACCTGAAGCCTCGGGTTACGAGCGTGCTGCAGATTTTCTGAACCTTTCGCATGCCGATGTTCTCTGTCTGCAGCACGAGTTTGGCATCTTCGGGGGCCCAGCAGGCGGGCATATTACAAATCTCCTGCACCGCGCACGAATGCCTATTGTGACAACACTCCACACGGTGCTTGCACATCCCTCTGGCGAGCAGCGCAGGTCGTTTTCCGAACTCATCGAATGCTCCAGCAAACTTGTTGTGATGACGAATCACGGTGCGGAAATGCTGCGAGATATTCACGGGGTCTCTGAAGAAAAAATCTCGGTTATCCCTCACGGAATTCCTGACATCCCTTTTACGGATCCGAATTTTTACAAAGATCACTTTGGGGTAGCCGGGCGTCCGGTCCTTCTCACCTTCGGCCTCCTCTCACCAGGAAAAGGCGTCGAGTACGCAATCAGAGCCTTGCCCGAGATCGTTCAGGAGCACCCCGACGTTATTTATATAGTTCTCGGCGCGACGCATCCCCAACTTGTGCGCCAAGATGGAGAAAGCCACCGAGAATCGCTCGAGCAGCTTGTACGCGACTTGGGGGTGGAGAGGAATGTCATGTTTGTAAACCGCTACGTCGAAAATGCCGAACTCTACGAGTTTATTGGCGCGGCGGATATCTATCTCACTCCCTATCTTAACGAGTCCCAAGTCACATCTGGCACGCTGGCATATTGTTTCGGAGCGGGTAAGGCCGTGGTCTCGACTCCCTATTGGCATGCGGCGGAGCTTCTCTCCGACAACCGTGGCGTGCTCGTTCCCTTCCGCGATGCAAAAGCCATCGCTACTGGCGTTTTGGAACTATTTTCCAGCGAGGCCCGGCGAC
>VFJO01000035.1 GCA_009886045.1 Verrucomicrobiota bacterium | reverse complement strand
TCGCGGCCAATATCCTTCAAGCCCGCCAAGCCAATGTGCTGAATGACCCGACGAAGAGCTTCACCTACAATGGGTCGCTTTTGGGGGCTACAAATGCCACGACGGACTTGTCATTCCCATCCCGATCGCTTCTTTTGCTAGGAACTGGTGGAGGGGGGGCAGCGTCTCAAAATTTCATCCCTAAGGATTATCTCGGCAATGTTCCCTACCCGATATTAAATGAAATTGGCGTTACTGTTGTAGTGGGTTACCGAAGAGAAGGCGATGATTTATTAAATTTTTTGTTAATACGCCCGTTCGTTTCCATTTTTAATCCATGGCCAGTCACTTTTTCTTCAGTTGATGTTGCCAAGTGGAAGATTGAAATGCAGGTAGACTCATTTACATATGAAATTGAGCATGATAAGCCTGGTGAATACGGATCACAGATATTTACTTATGGTCCTCGTGGATACAAAAATGGTGAGCCATTTGGACGCAATAGCGCGCTTAATGGCGAAAGTAGGAGGGTTTTCGAGAACATTGGTGGGGGCAGTCCAGCGAACAAGTTATACCAAGGGCAACCGATGGGACCAGGTAAATATTCTTACACGATGGATGGCACGGTGGGGGTGGGATATAGCAACGCCATCATGTCAGGCGCTTTATATGCGCAGAATTTAAACTCGGGCGAAGAATTGCAATTTCCCTGTCCACCCCATATTGAGCAACCTGAAGGAGGAAGCAACTCCCTTAGAACCAAATCCGGTGGAGTCTTCGTTTTGGTTCCAAAAGGAGTTAGAATTCTTGATATTTCCAACATTAAGATAAAGTTTGAATACATTCGCCTTCTGGCGGTTGCCAATGATGATACGACAATACGCGATTGGATGCTTGGCCCTGACGGGCAAATTGATGTTGTGACTGGTGAAATGAAAGATCTGGAAATCGAGTGCTCATTGCAGAAACCGATCACCCAGGTCGCCACCCGATACGGAGTATCTGCTGAAAGTTGGCCAAAAGGTTTCCTACAGGAGCCTTGGAATCATCCGCTTGTTAACGATAATAAACCAGCAGGCCAATCAAACAAGAAAGTAGTTCCTACAATAGATCAGATAAAACCTCCTGAAAAATCCATCAAACGCATTGGTGGGGCCTTAAAACCCTCGGTTAATACGATACCGACTTCGTCTCCAAGCCCAACTCCCAGCCAGCGACCCTCGATGCTGGCATGGAGCGTGAATACTACTGCCACATGGGTCGATCCCACCGCATCGGGTAATGCGTCTTCGATTTCCACAACCGGGAATGCGGAAGCCTACCCCTCCAAGACCAAAGACAACGAAATCCCAGGCGATCCGACGAAGACAGACTCCGATCTCCGGTATGCATTTGAACCCCGCGAGCACCACTTGGATTCCAACGATTGGCCGAAAATCGAATTCACGAACCCCGCAACTACCACTGGCGTATTCACCTCACCCGCCGATCTCGGGAAAATTCAAACAAATATCCAGCATCGGAAGTTAAGATTCACCACCCAGCACCCGAAGGAGGTGTCTGTGGGCAATGGGGGTCTTGGCAATGCGACCTATATCCCCGACTGGGCGATGCTGGATGTGATTTCCTTCGGGAGCAATGTCACCGCTGTGCCATTGCCTGCTCCTTTGAACCTGAATGGGAGATTCCATGTTCCATCCGGTAGCCCCCAACCCGCACCCCGAACCGCAGGCTTGGAATCCGCGCTCAAAGCAATCGATTCCGCATCCTCCTTAGCGAATTCCTTCAACGCGAATTTGACAGTCTCCACCAACAGGTCGCAATACATGGGGAGTAGTGCAAATGTAAGTAGCACGGTCGCCGGCAATATCGGCAATCTCACATGGTCTACCGGAAATTTTACCACGGGCAACTCCACTTGGGGCAAGGGCAACTCCACCAATGACCCCGGAAGTAGAAGGAAAACCAAAAATCTTCCTGTAAGTCACATTGTTCTGCCGTCGGAAGTCACCGAGATACGCGGCGTCTCTGATGTCGTCCGACTGGACAACTACACGGGAAATTCCACAAACCTCAAAGCCAACGAGGGGCGCCTCAGTTCATTATTTCCGGGGGCCACCACGCAAAGTCGCTTCTTCACCATCTATGCCTACGCCCAAGCAGGCCAGCTCCAGAATAAAAACCAACCCGAGAGTGCAACCAACCCGTTTATTCCGGACTCCGAAGCCGTCACCAAGACTTTGGTGGAAGTCGAAGAGCAAACGCCTGTCACGACTCCGCCCACCTACAAGATCAAAAAACTCTATACCCAGCCGATTTCCGTTCAGTAATTGCAATGACAAGCCGTTAAAAAATGAAACTCCAATCGCACCTCGTATCCATGTCTATCTATTGGTCTTGCAATCAGCATGTAGGGCAGGCGTCCCGCCTGCCTTCGAATGGCGTCTTCTCGCAGGCCTCCGACTTGGAGCCTACGCCTCGGAAAGCGGGACGCCAGCGCTACAACTTAATTTCCAGAAATCGCTTATGCGGTCTCATGCTCTCAATGGCATTGGCAGTCGCCACAGCGACCTCCGCGCTTGCAGCAGGCGATAAAATCGATCTGGAGGCACTCACTAAAAAAGCTCAGGAAGGAGACCGCCAGGCCCAGTATGACTTGGGTATGGTTTATTATTCGGGGAAAGACGAAATCCCCAGGAATGTGGTGCTTGGAGCAGAATGGTTCCTCAAATCAGCTAAGCAAGAGCATACGGAAGCGCAATTTGCCATCGGGCGGTGCTGCTTTTATGGCCGTGGAGTCCCGAGAGATAGAGTCGTTGGTGTAGAGTGGTATCATCAAGCCGCGATGAAGGATCACATTCAAGCGACTTATGAGCTGGGTGACTGCTATTTTATAGGCGAAGGGGTCAAGAGGGATCATGCCGAATCCCTTAAATGGTTTTCAAAAGCTGCTGCCCAAGGTGAGAAAGGGGCCCAATTCCGAGTCGCACGGCTTTTTGAAGATGGGGATCCCTCAGTCCGCAATCCACTCCAAGCTTTGGAGGCATACAAGAAGTCCGCGAGCGGAGGGGATGCCTTCGCCGAATTTTTAGTGGGAACATTTTACGAACAGGGCAAAGGAGTGCCTCAGGACATAGCCAGAGCCATCCAAAGCTATAAAATTGCTGCCCCAAAGTCGGAGGATGCCCGCGCAAAGCTGGCTTACTTTTATGGCCAAGGCAAAGGGGTGGAAGCGGATCCCGTGGAGGCCTACAAGTGGCTGGAAACGGCAAAATCGAGCGCCAGCGGCGACTTGGTGCTCAGCAAACTCAAAGCCGAGTTGGAAGCCACGCTCACCCCCGAACAACGCAAAGTCGCCGCCGCAAAAATCGAAGCCTACATCAAACAACACAACATCCAGCAGGATGAAGAATGAGGCATAGGGGACAGGAAAAGGGGTCAGGGAAAAGGGGTCAGTGTTCATTTTCTTTCATTTTGCAATAGAGGAGTAGGTATTTGGTATGGTGGAGCTGAAGTTTTGAGTTTCTAAGCATTAAGTTTTAAGCGGCACGAGCAGAACTCGCGATCGCGAAAACGCCGAAATCCATCTCCGAGGCATGACGAAACCCCTGCCCCTCAGGCGTATCGAGCTATGCCGCCTCCGCACCGCCTCTCGAAAACTGGAGGGATGACCTCTGTGTCGTCCTATTTTTGCGGCGGCAGCCGCCCTTGTCTGAAACTCGCGGACGGCGCTTTGCGCCTGAAGTTTGGGACGACACGGAGGTCATCCCTCCATTGGCGAACGACCGGGTGACGCCCTGCGCGAAAGCGGCGCGGCATGGCCCATCGAAAATAAATGGTAGGGACGCCGCGCCGTCGGGGGCCTATTTTTGCGGCGGGAGCCGCCCTTGTCTGGGAATCGCATTTGAATTCGAAAACCAGTTCGCGAACCCATCGACACTCCGTGGACGGCGCTTTGCGCCTGAAGCTTGGGTCCGCTGCGGCGAGCCGACCCTACCATTTGGAAAAGGGGTCAAGAAAAGGGGTCAGGAAAAGGGGTCAGGGTTCATTTTCTTTCATATTGCAATAGAGGAGTAGGTATTTGGTATGGGGAAGCTGAAGTTTTAAGTTTCTAAGCATTAGGTTTTAAGCGGAGCAAACAGATCTCACGCGGAGGCGCGGAGGCGCGGAGACCGGAAACTGGAAAGTGGAAACTGGAAACTGGAAAGTGGAAACTGTGGAAAAGGGGTCAGTGTTCATTTTCTTTCATTTTGCAATAGAGGAGTAGGTATTTGGCATGGGGGGGCTGAAGTTTTAAGTTTTTAAGCATTAGGTTTTAAGCGGAGCAAACAGATCTCACGCGGAGGCGCGGAGGCGCGGAGACCGGAAACTGGAAAGT
>VFJO01000273.1 GCA_009886045.1 Verrucomicrobiota bacterium | reverse complement strand
TGTTGTTGTTGTTTGTGTTACCTGCTTGGCTGACCGTGAGTGTCGTCGATCCTGCTCCGACGACGGTCACAGTGCCGTTTGAGGCGACCGTGGCCACGCTTGTGTTTGAGCTGGAGTAGCTGAGCGTGAGGTTCGATGAGACACTGGCATTGAGGGAATAAGCCGCCGCTCCTGTCGTAAGAGAAAGCGCGGAAGCAACTCCGCTGATCGACTGGTCGCTTTTTGCGATGGTGAAGGTGAGATTCCCTGTCCCATTTCCCGATGTATTTGTGGCTCGCACCAAAACCACCGTGCTGTTGACCGTGGCAGTGGTGGGAGTCCCTGTGATCGCGCCTGTGGTGGCATTCAGGGTGAGCCCAGTTGGCAGGGTGCCGCTGGCGATGACGTAGTTGGTTGGCGAATAGGCTGCGGTGATATTTGTATTCAATGCGGTGGATACGGTGCCGTTGATGGTGGAGGGCAACACCACTGGAATTGTGGAGGCCGTTCCATTTTTGCCAACATAGCGTTGGGTTGTTTCAGTCTCGCCAGGCTTCACGCTGATCTCGGCCTCGCCCATAACCGGTAGGGTGTTGATCTTCCCCTTCCATGCTCCGACCGTGAGGAAATGCTGCGTGAAATCGTTACTCCCGTTTTCGATTTGTTTTGCATGCGCATGGTAGTGGTACCCGTATTCGCCATGCGAGTGGCCTCCATATTCGTCGAGAACGACACCGTAGCCTTCCATTGTGGAAAAGGAGCCTTCGTATTTGCCGTAGATGGCGATGCCATCATAAGAGAAACCTATGATTGGAGGGTGCGTCTTAGCTCCTTCGCTATCGGAATAATCGGCAAGGTTGTAAAGGTTAATCCCGTTTCCGTTAAATCCGTGGCCATCCGCATGCCAGTGGAGGGATCCTCCGCGTCCCACGTGGGCACCCGAGGAGGTGATCTCTCCAGCGGCTGGGGCGTATGCCAGTGTATTATTTAATGCAGGGTAGATTTTTACACCATCAATCGCGATGCCCGAGGACGCATTGTCTGCGTAGTTTTGAACAGTGTAGTTTCCAATGGCAACATTTGCATCGCTGGCAAGAGAAGGAGAAACGGTATTCTCCGTTAAAGTTGTGATTAGGCCGTAATCTTTGAGAGGAACAACGATGGTTCTTGCTTCCAGCACAGCTGTGCGGGTGACTGTTTGGTTTGCATAGCCAGTCCCATCCAAACCGTCGCCGGGAGGGCGTGCGACATCGACCAAGAAGTTGGGCCGAGGCGTGGCATTGTGGGTGGCGATAACCATGTAAGGATGATTGACCCCGCTGACGGATGCATTTGTAAAATAAATATGAGCGACGGTTCGATTTCCGAATTGGCCATTGAAGATGTCCCCCGAAGCAAAGACATGGCTGAGGGCGTTTTCACGGAAGGCGAGATAGACTGCCTTGTCGTAACGAAGAGACTCTCCCTTGGCTGCAAGTGTGATTCGGATATTTTCCAGAGCCGTGGCGGCAGCGGCGGTTGCGTTGGTGCTGTGATTGAGTTGGGCCGAATACGCTGGGTCAACGGCTTTGATCAAACCGTTATTCCCATTCGAAATTAATGCACTGGTTTCAAAAGTCCACGGCGCGGGATCCGTCGGGTGCACGGCAAATGCGTTTGTTTGCCATGTTATGCGATTCGGATTGAAATCCGATCCCGAGGCAATCTCAAAATTGATAAGTTTTGTGGCATCTGCCATAAAAAAACTCGTGGCACTTGCCTCGTTGGTGGTCAGAGAAACGGAAGTCCCATTCATCATCACCCAGTGGCTTGAAGTCCAATTCCCAGAGGTCGAAAAATTTCCACTGGAAAGCTCAAGCCGCGTGGTCGCTTTGATCTTTGCAGAGGTGGCGTTCCCTGTGATCGTAAAGATAAGGTAGGTGGTGGCATTCGAGGATCGGTAGATGCTTTTGATATCGCGGACCATCAGATTGGTCGCTGTGGATGCCGAGCTCGTGGCATTTCCATCGATGGCAGAGTAGGAAAAAAGCTCCGGGTGAATGGAATAGGTTCCGTTGAGCGAGGTCGTGGTGAGGCTCTCGGTATTCCGGTCTCGCAGCTGAAACATACAGCGCATGGCACTGCCATAGGTCGAAGTGATATTTCCTGCTGGAGTCACGGTGAGGCCACTGTTTCTGCTGTTGCTGGTATCAATGCTCAGGCAGTAACTCCTCGTGGCCGCATCGAGAAGAATCACATGCTTCAAATTGGCGATCGCTGAAACAGCCGTGGAATTACTCGCCGTCCAGTTTGTGGTAAACGAGGATGTCAGGATTTGGTCAAATGGCTTGGGACCGTTTACCGATATGGCGCAATCCGCAGTGGAGAGGGCAAGCAGCAAAAAGCAAAAAGCGGCAGTGATGTAACGTCTCATTTGGATTAGTAATTGAGAAAAAATGAACATTGGAGAAGATCATTGCAAAAAATTCCATCTGGCCAAACTATTTTTACACAGCGCTACCCAAATGGCGCGATTGCGTTTCGAGTTTTCCAAGGCGCCTCCACGGGTCTTCGAATCCCGATCGAAATCAAGTTTGGGATGGCAACAAAACGCTCCGACTTAAATTCCTTGGCGGCATTTATCGAGCAGGAAAATTGCCCCTATGGCTTCCTCGTCAACAATTCCGAGGAAATTCGATTGCTCACGCCACAGATCATACAAATCCCCGCCGGGTGTTTGTGAGATCGACAACAGACCAGTTTGCCCTGTAGCGGCGTCTCTATGAGCGCCGGGGTTGGTTTTTCCATTCACGGTCATAGACCGCGGCTACAATTCCAAATAGTTCTGCTGTCCATGATTTTGCCAGTTTTCCATCAAGGCTCGACAACTCTCAGATTTGGAAACAGCTTTTGAAAATCCTTCGCATTTCGTGTAAGCAAACCCTCGAAACGCAAGGCAAAAGAGCCAATCAACACATCTGCAACAGGCCTCTTAAGCCCACCGCCTGATCTCCGCTTGAGAATGTGCTTTGCCCATGCTACCGCCGCATTTTCAGTATCCGACACATCCCAAATCTCCTCAAAATCAATCCCCAAGCCAACCAGGAAATTTTTGAGCGCATCCATATTACCACCAAAGGCCGGAGCCAATTCCACAAAAGTCACGGGGCTTATGACCACTCGAGAGGAAGACATTTGCAGAACCAAGTTTTCCGAACCCTCCGCAAATTCCGGATCATCCAATCCAATGTCCAGCAACAAGCAGGTATCAACAACCCAAGGCATTTACGACACTTCCCCCTCGCGCAAAACTCGCATCCAATCTGCCGTCGTGCTTGGTGCTCCAATTTGGTAATTTTTCATTGCCCCCCGCATCACACCCTTTGGCTTGGGCTTACGCTCACCGACAATCAATTTTATTTCGTTTTCCGAAATGCACTTCCAAATGATTTTACGACCAGGCAGCAAACCAAGCTTTTTCCGAATAAAAGCTGGCATGGAAACCTGCCCTCTCTCTGTCAGTTGAGTAACCGCTTCTTTCATACTTATCAAATATCATACCATTTCATCATGTCAACCGCCTTTTCGCACCTCCTCACAGGTATAATCCAGGAACCCGTTTTTTAGACAGGATGACAGGATTTACAGGAGAGGGTTTTAGACAAGAATCCGCCTACGCGCTTCGAGCTGACTGGCTTGGCTTTTTGGCAAAATCATTGACAGCAGAATGATGAGAAGATGGACTGAATTGTCTTGGTGCTGCCGATGACAGAATATCTGTGCATGGAAGGAATTGAACCCGGCTTTTGGAGGTTCCTTGTAGCGGCTGTCTATGACTGC
>VFJO01000124.1 GCA_009886045.1 Verrucomicrobiota bacterium | reverse complement strand
TTTATTTATCCAAATCTTATGAAAAAAGCCCTCATTACAGGCATCACTGGTCAAGACGGCAGCTACCTCGCCGATCTGCTTCTTAAAAAGGGCTACGAAGTCCACGGGATCATACGCCGGGCCAGTACGTTCAACACGGCGCGCATCGACCACATTTACTCGGACCCACACGTCAATGGCGTGAGGCTTTTCCTCCACTACGGCGACTTGGCCGATGGCGTGAACTTGGTCAAGCTCATCTACGACTTAAAGCCGGACGAAGTCTACCATCTTGGTGCGCAGAGCCACGTGAGGGTGAGTTTTGATATCCCGGAATACACCGGCGATGTGACTGGCATCGGCACCACCCGGATTCTCGAAGCCATGCGCGAAGCGGGCGTGAATGCGAGATTTTATCAGGCCTCCAGCAGCGAAATGTTTGGCAAGGTGCAAGCGGTGCCGCAGACCGAGACGACGCCGTTCTGGCCACGTAGTCCCTATGGTGCGGCAAAGATGTATGCCTACTGGATCACCGTGAACTATCGCGAAGGCTACGGCATGCACGCCTCGAACGGCATCCTCTTCAACCACGAAAGTCCTCGCCGAGGAGAAACCTTCGTAACCCGTAAAATCACCCGCGCCGCTGCCGCCATCAAGCTTGGCAAACAAAAAGAACTCTACCTTGGCAATCTCGACGCCAAGCGCGACTGGGGTTACGCCCCCGAATATGTCGAAGCCATGTGGCTCATGCTCCAGCAGGATCAACCGGACGACTTTGTCATCGCCACAAACGAAACCCACACCGTCCAGGAATTCGTCGAACACGCCTTCGCCCGCGTAGATCTCGACTGGAAAGATCACATCAAATACGACGCCCGCTACGAACGCCCCGCAGAAGTCGATCTCCTCATCGGCGATGCTGCGAAAGCAAAAAAACAACTCGACTGGGAGCCCAAAGTCCGCTTCCCGGAACTCGTAAAAATCATGGTCGACGCCGACATGGCATCGCTGCAAGGACTCCCCGTGCCAGATCCGCTGACACCGGCGTATAGATAAGATCATAACTCATGCTGGAAAAAAACGCCTCGCACATAGCCGTCCTCATTCCTTGTTATAATGAGGAGTTAACCGTCGCCTCGGTTGTGGCTGATTTTAAAAAGCATCTTCCCACCGCGAAAATTTATGTTTTCGACAATCGGAGCACAGATTCAACATCCACACGAGCACGGGAAGCTGGTGCTGAAGTCGTGCCATCGCCTAAAAAAGGCAAAGGGTTTGTTGTGCGGCAAATGTTTGAGAGCGTGGATGCGGACTGGTTTATCATGGTTGATGGCGACGCCACTTACCCGGCCTCACATGCGTCAATGCTTCTATCGGAGGCAATAGCCAATGGCGTGGATATGATGGTTGGTCGAAGAGTCACTCCAAAAGAGGAACTTGGTAAAGCCTACCGACCCATGCACCAGTTTGGAAACCAAATGGTCTGCGGTCTCATTGGAACTGCTTTTGGAAGCCCTATTCAGGATGTTTTTAGTGGTTATCGGATTTTCAATAGGTCTTTTGTGAAAACTGTTCCGCTTCGTGCGGGGGGATTTGAAATTGAAGTTGAAATGACTCTCCAAGCCCTTTCGAAAGGCTATCGAGTTGAAGAGAGGGATGTCCCCTACGGGAGCCGCCCAGAAGGAAGCAAATCGAAGCTAAACACCTACCGCGATGGATTGATTGTTCTTTGGACCTTTGCATCCATTTGTAGAAGTTACAGGCCAGGTTTATTTTTTGGCCTCTTCGCCATGTTTTTTGCGCTAGCAAGCCTTGCCGCCGGGGTCGGGCCAATCATCGATTACATGCAGTTCCAATATGTTTACAAGATTCCCTTGGCGATACTTGCGACCGGGTTAGCTCTCTTATCAGCTCTCAGCGCCGCAATCGGCCTGATCTTGCAGACGCAGCTGAGATACCATAACGAAATCCACAAACTACTTAGAGGGAACAATTAATGATTGGAAAAGCCTGGACCTTACTGCGTCAATTTACATTTCAATGTCGGCCTAAGACCGCCTTTGTTCTTATAGCTTTCGTTCTTGGGATAGCTATTTGGCTGAGGACTCTTGCTCCAGGAATTCCTATCTCAGATCCAGACACATGGGGATATCTCAATCCAGCTGTGAGTGAAATTTCTGGCCTTGGTTTCCAGCAAACACATGGAAGAGGAATTGCTTATCCGCTGTTTCTTTTGGTGGTCTTGGAATCAACTCAAAATTTTTTCTCGATACCTTTTTTCCAGCATCTTGTTGGAATTCTCTCTGGTCTGCTTTGGTGGGCGGTTTGGAGGGAGTGGCAGAAATGGCTGCCAAAAAATCTTCGAAGTATCTTCTGGATTCAATGTCTTGGGGTTGTTTTTCTCGCGGCTTTTCTATGGAATGCCAATACTATTTTTTACGAAGAAGCTATTCGTCCTGAAAGCATTTTCCCTTTTCTGGCTCTCACTCAAACCTATTTATGCATGGTTTATGCCAGAGTCCGATGGCTTGGTGGATCGAGGTGGCTGCTTATGGCTGCAGGTTCTCTGGCTATGCTATCCGCGCTTATTTGTTTAAGCGCCAAACCAAGTTGGGGATTTGCAGCGGGAGTCCCCTTTCTATTGGTCGCTGTTGGCGTATTGGGGCCAATAGAATGGACTCGCCTAACACCTCGCATTGCGTCACTCGCACTCGGATTTGCACTTGTATTTGTATGGGTAAAAATTTTACCCCCAGCCTTGGGGTGGATTCCTGACGAGCGCTCTAAAGGGTTTCTGCCTGCAACCCTCTTCACGGTTCACGCCCCTACTATTTCCAAGGTGCTGCACGAAAGGGTGCAATCCGGACAATCCACACAGCGGGAAGTAGCTTTTTTAGAAAAATGGGACACAAGAATCGCAGAAAGCTCTCGGCTTGAAAAAACGAGCTATCAGATTCTCGCTCATGATCCCGACTATCTCTTCTATCACTCGGATGCGATTGCTGAACTGCCTGACGCTCCCACGCCGGAAAAAGCAAGAAAATACATGCTTTCAGCTTATTTCGATACCTTACTGAATTTTCCGATTGACATTGCGGCAAAAGTCTTGAAGCAGCTGGGGGTCGCCCACTCTGACCTTACAAGAACACTCTATCGCAGGGATTTAGGATTTAATAAAAAATACCAAGGTAGCATCAAGTCGATGGATTTCTATAAACTACCAAAAGTTGATCCAATTCTTGCGGCCACATATGACGATGTTCGTAAAAAATCGGTGAAATATAGCGAGGCGGCGGATGAAAAGTTAGTTTTGGGGCCAAGCGTTAATAAATTTTTCACGTTGGGATTCGGGCCTGTTTTTCTCGGATTTTGGATGCTGGGCTGGCCTTTTTTGGCCGCCTTTTTGTTTTTTCAACGCAAGTGCAGTCATGAAAATTTGATCTATGCGATACTCTCGTTTGGTGTGCTCTGGACTACCGCCGTTGGATCGACTTTGACTGTTGCTGTAGTCCATTCTTTTGACATTGACCGCTATCTTCATCTTTTGTCGGTTCAGCAATCTGTGATTCTCGCAGTTACACTTGTGCTCACGCTTCAATTCTTGGGAAACAAACTGCGATACTTCATGGACCGGTGAAGAGAGCCTCCATCATCATCCCCTCGCTCAACGAACGCGATAACATCCCGCTTGTCGTGGAACGGCTTGAGGCGCTGTTAGCGGACTTTGATTGGGAAATTGTTTTCGTGGATGATGATTCGCAGGACGGGTCGCGGGAGGTTCTGATGGAGCTGGCACGGGCGAAGCCACGCGTGCGGTTTATTCGCCGGATTGGGCGGCGGGGATTAGCTTCGGCTTGTTTGGAGGGGATGGCTTCGAGTGCGGCGGATGTTTTTGTCGTGATGGATTGCGACTTGCAGCATGACGAGACGATTCTTCCGGCGATGTTGCGGGCTTTTGAGGAGGATTCCGCGTTAGAGTTGGCTGTTGGAAGTCGTTACACTGGAAAGGGTGGAGGAACCGGGGACTGGTCGAAATCGCGCGTTTTTGTGAGCCGTTTTGCCACGCGGATTGGCTCGGTTGTTCGAAAAACCGAGCTTACCGATCCGATGAGTGGATTTTTTGCGATTCGCCGCAACATTTTTGAGGAAACCGTGCGCCAGATGACTGGCAAGGGTTTTAAAATCCTGCTCGACATCGTGCTTTCGGCTGGGCGGCCGCTTCGCGTGCGGGAATTTCCTTATGAGTTCCGCACGAGACAGCATGGTGAAAGCAAGCTCGATATCGTTGTCGCGTTTGAGTATCTCTATCTCTTGGCGGATAAAATTTTTGGCCGTTTTGTGCCAGTCCGCTTTGTGCTTTATGTGCTGGCGGGTGTGAGTGGGCTTGTGCTCCACCTCGGCATTTTGGGTATCCTGCACAAGCTCGCATCGGTTCCCTTTGGGAGTGCTCAGATTTTTGCGACGCTGGCTGCCATGGCGTCAAATTTTCTCGTGAATAATTCCGTTACATTTCGTCAACAGCGCTTGAAGGGTTCGCTCCTTCTTCCCGGCTTGGCCGCGTATATGCTCATTTGTGGGATCGGTGCGGTCGTGAATGTCCAGTCCGCCGAGTACCTCTTTGATCAGCGCATTCCATGGTGGTTTGCAGGTGCGGCAGGCGCACTGGTAAGCGCGGTGTGGAATTACGCCGTCTCTACACAAATCGTCTGGACTTGGCTGCCGGGCACCCTTCGAAAGCCGAAGCCCAGAAAAAAATAACCCCCCGGTGTCAAGGACCCCCAGGGATTTTAGAATCCTCACTCGGCTCAATGCGCAGGAGCCAGTTGTAAACGATGAAGCTGTCGGCAGGGATTTTTAGGTAGTCGGGACCGGGAAGGACATTCCGAGCCAGGAAGCCGAAGAGGTTTTTTTCCCAACTGCGCATTTGCGCTTTTGAACAGGTCACGATGAATTCGTGCGCGAGAATGTAAAAAGTCGGCGGTTCGCAGATCAATTCATCGGCTCGCTCGGCGCACTTTTGCAGAATCAGCGGCACATCCGGTTCGTTCATGTAGCCGTGCTTGGCACTGACTTCCCAAAGCCCAGCGGCGTGTTTTTTGATGCTGATATTTTCCGCGGCAGCGAAGGGATTTCCCCATCCTGCATCGAGCAAAAGAATGACCACATTTTTAGCTAGGACCTGAGTGCGGCGATACTGCTCGAGGATTCTCGCGACAGCGAATTCCGGATCGGTTTGCCGTATAACAAAAACTTGCGTCCCCGGCACGCGTGGAAATTTTTCAGATAGAATGCGAGCCGCCAAGTCCAAGGGGGCAAGCGGCTTGGCGAGAAGACTCCCATGCACTAGGTTTCGGCCCTTTCGCCATGTGAGCATCACTGTTGCCACCGCCAAAGCCATCAGGAGTGGGACGAGACCGCCGTCGGCAATTTTTGTAAGACACGCTCCGAGCAATGGCAGATCTAGGCAGAGCAAAAGGATCAAGACGAGTACCGCCCAACTTTTGGAAACTCCAGCCTCACCGCGTATCACGACAAAAAACGCAATCGAAGTCACTGCCATGGCTCCCGTCACTGCAATTCCATAAGCCCCGGCAAGAGCATCTGCCGTACGAAATCCCAGAACCAGCATGAGACATGCAAAGGCAAAAAGACTATTCAACATCGGAATATAAATCTGCCCACGCGTTTGCGCGCTTGTGTGCCGAACATAGAATCGCGGCAAGTAGCCGAGATCCATCGCTTGGCTGGCCAACGAGAACACCCCGCTGATGAGGGCCTGCGATGCAATGATCGTCGCCGCTGTCGCCAAGACCACCAGTGCCCCACGCAGGTGCCCCTCAGGCATCATGTGGAAAAAGAGATTGGGCTCAACCGCATTGGCAGGGTTTTTGAAAACAAGGGCCGCCTGCCCGAGATAGTTCAAGGTGAGGGACGGAAAAACAACCCATCGCCATGCGGCAACAATCGGCTTCCTCCCGAAGTGACCCAAATCGGCGTAAAGAGCCTCCGCACCAGTCACAGCCAGCACCACCGCCCCCACAAGTGCCCATACGCCCCAACCGCCCGATGCCAACAACCGCGCGCCGAGTAGTGGATTGAGGGCCTGCAAGACTTCTGGACACTCTGCGATCTGCACCGCTCCCGTAACGGCCAAAACAATAAACCACAACAGCATGGCTGGACCAAAAATCCCACCCAACCGGCTTGTGCCGAAGCGCTGCGCAAAGAAGAACCCGCAGAGAATTGCGACGGCCAGCGGCAATGCGAAGTGCCCCCACTCCGGATTCACGCTCGCCAACCCCTCCACAGCGCTCAGCACAGAAATGGCCGGAGTAATCGCCCCGTCACCGACGAGCAGGGCCGCTCCAAAGACGAGCAGACACGCCATCGCCCCTCGGCTGACAGGCCCCTTCGGCGACCCATGGAAAATCCGCGCCATGAGCGCAAAAATACCCCCCTCACCGTGGTAATCAGTCTTCAGGATAAGCATCACATATTTGACCCAGACGACCAAAAACAATGTCCAGATGATCAGCGAAGCCACTCCCAATGCGGAGCTCCCGCCTGCAATACCCACAGCGATCTGGTAGGCATAGAGCGGACTCGTGCCGATGTCTCCAAACACAACACCAAGAGCCACCAGCGCCATGCCCCGCCCCCCCGGCTTATCCGTCTGAGTCTTCGTTTCAGCCATCAAATTCTCATCCTTCTTGCCTAGGATAAATCTTGAGCCGTCACGCTCTGCTGCGGACGTGATGCCAGCAACTCAGCCTGCCCGACAACCCGCTCCGGCGCCTCGTCAAAGCGATAGCCATGGCAATTGGGACACGATGCGACCCTCATGGTAACGATGGATTCGCAGCCCTCGCAGACCTTGAAGTTTTCCGGTGCGGCGATGATTTTTTTTGCCTTTGCGGCACGATCTGCCAGATGGTTAGCACTCGTCATCCGGCATCATTATCACCGATCTCCCATGGCGCAAAATAGAAATCCTTAAAAGATCGCCGCTTGAAAAGTTCTCAAGCCGGCTTAATATGACTACTGATGGCGGACGGTCGCTCTCGGCAGGCCGCAAGGCACGCAGGGAGAGGAAAGTCCGGACACCACAAGGCAGCATGCCGCGTAGAACACGCGGGGGACCGGGGCCAAAGTCTCGGTTGACGGAAAGTGTCACAGAAAATAAACCGCCCACCCCGGCGCAAGCCGGGCGGCAAGGGTGAAAAGGCGGGGTAAAAGCCCACCGCCCCAAGCGCAAGCAAGGGGGCACGAAAAACCCCATGCGGTGCAAGACAGAACAGAAGGGATTGGGCCGCCTGCCCAACACGCCGCGCGAGCGGCGACACCCTTCGGGTATTGGTCGCAGTCCGCAAGGACCCCGCCACGCCGCGAGGCGTGGAGTGAGACAAATGACCGTCCAGGCGTTCGGCGCAAGCCGCCCGCTGGACAGAATCCGGCTTACAGCCATCAACCCCTCGGGGGCGTTCCGAAAACAACGGGACGCCCTCGGCCTCTCCTGACCATTCTTTTCGCTCATGAGCAGTCGACCAACCCGTCAAGTCTCGCCACCCTGATTGATAAAAAGTGGTTATTTTTCCAAAACCAGGACATCTCTGCCAGTCAGGCGCGCTTCTTTTCCATCGCCCGCTCAAACAATCCGCCGCCGGGCGGGGTATGATCGCTCAGCGCGGGCGACGACCAATCATATCGTAGACGCTCAAGCCAATGTCTGGCTCCCCGAAGAACCTTGTCCCCGTTTTTTGGGACTCCAGGTCGGCAATGGACCGCGCATACGAAATATTTGGCAAGCTCAGGTAGTGAACGCGTTCGACATAATCGTCGGCGTTGATCAAAAAGTAATTAAGGAAGTCCCTGAGGTGTGGTTTGGCATCCAGTGATTTCGTGTTTACATAAACAAACAACGGCCTCCCGAAAGGCATGTAGACGCCCCGCATGACCGCCTCCTCCGAGGGAGCCACAGCCTGCGCGCCTTGAACCGGTTGGTTCCGCATGGCATCGAAGTCCCACTGCACCGCCAGTGCCTTCAGCTTGTCTCCCTCTTTTGTGAAATAGGCAAATGGAACGAACCCCAGCGCCCCCGGCGTCTTCTCGATCCCGGCGATCAATTCATCGTCATTCTCGCTGGCCGTGTAGTCTTGGCGCAGCGCGCCCGAGCGACCGACGATCACATCCTTGAAATAATCATAGGTTCCCGAATCCTTGCCCGCCCCGAAGAGCTTGATCGGCGTGTCGGGCCACTCCGGCCGGATTTGTTTCCAAGTGGTGATCTTCCCTTCCGCAGCGCGCTCCCAGATCGTTTTCAGCTCGGTTGTTTTGATCGAGTCGACCCAGGAGCAATCGGGATGCACGGCAATCGTGAGCGCATCATAGGCAATCGGCACTTCCACAAACGGGATGTTGTATTGTTTCGCCGCCTTCAACTCCTCGCGGGTGATCGGTCGCGAGGCTCCCGCGATATCGAGTTCCCCACTGAGAAATTTCCTCATACCCGCCGTGGTGCCAGAAAAAGCAACCTCCATATTCACTTTCGCATCCCAGTTTTTTCCAAACTCATCAACAGCAATTTTCAGGATCGGATATACCGTGCTGGAGCCATCGATGAGGATATACCGTTTTTGGGCATGAACGGCTTGGGATGTGGCAAAGACAAGCCCGGCGAGAACGAGGCAGTGTAGGATGGGGAGACGCATAGGAAGGTGGATGTGGAGTGGCGGCGGATAGCTTTCCGCCCTCCGAGGTGACAGAACAGAGTTTAAAACGATAAGCAAACCGTCCATGCCTTGGCTATCTGGAATGCTTTGCGCGGTCAAGAATCCGCATTTTCTCTTTCCGATTCGGATCAATCCCAGATCTTCACACGGAAAAATCGCCTGCTTTCAACTGGATTTACGGGCCTCCATGCTCGCAAACCGGCACCTCGATCCAACCGCCATCTTACGGACAAGCTCTTTGCAAGCTCTCCACATCAGAGAGCGCAGGGGGCCTTTTTTATCACTGCTGTTGTTGCTGCTGCTGCTGACTGCTGCACGCCTCCGCCTCCAGCAAAACCGCCCCTTTCAACAACCGGCAAAATTCCTTCTTCGTCACCTGGTGATGCGGCCCCCGCCCGCTCAGCGCATCCGTCATGATCTTGTATTGCACCTCCGCGCGGTCCAACTGCACGATACGGTAATACTCGCTGCCCTTGAGCCAAATCTGATTCTGCTGAAGTTTCATACTCTCTTTATCCGGATCGCACAGGCCATGCGCCACCATTTTCTCCAAAACGACCCACTAGAGATTTCAGTATAGGGCGAGTTCCTAGGTCTGAGCGAGCCCGCCTAGGTGATTAGCGGCTTACTCGCGCGCAGGTCCAGGCGTTGGCTTTGCAATTCGCTCTGCCAGCTTTTTCCATGCGGCGACTTCGGCCTCTTCGGCATTGCTCCAATTCTGATTTGCAGCAAATCGTCGAGCGGTTGCGAAGCTTGTAGCAATGGCCAGGTAATCCTTTGCGGCTCCGCCGTAGAGCAGGGCGAGCTTTTCAGAGATGGCTGCTGCAAGCTGACGTTCTTTCGAACGATCGCGGGCGAGCGACCACTCGAAGAGTTCCAATCGGGCAATGATCTTGGGATCAAGCGCAGTGCCTGTTTTCTCCCCGATAATCGAGATGGCACTTTCTAAAAATGGCAGAGCTTGCTCTTCGTCAGCTTGGTCTGCCGCTTCAACAAAAGCGCGCCGAGCGCGAAGCCTATCGAATGCAGCCGATATCGCAGGCAGCGGTGGAATCCGGTATTCGCCATGAAGGATTCCGTAAAAATCAAAAACAGCCTGGAGATTTTTCCCAGCATCCGCGTGCCGCTGGGCCGCAAGCTGCCGATCAGCCATCGAGGCAGGGTCAAAGCAGGAGAGCGAACTGCTCGATGGCCAGAAAATATACCCAAGAAGCGCGATGAGAGCCGCCAAGAGCAGTTTAACAATAAGACGCACAGGCGGGGAATGACGCAGACCCAGCCTCAGAGCATGAGGCGGTCGTAGAGAGCGTCGAGCGGCAATTGAAGCCCGATAAAGAATTCCCCGAATTCCGCGAATTGGGCGCTTACCTCGTCAAAACGCATCTCGTACACGATCGCTTTGATGTCTGAAGTGGTTTTTGCAAAGAGCGTCACAAACCACTCTTCGTCATCAAGACCGGTCGAACCAGTGATGAGTTGAAGGATGCGGCCGGAATACGTCCGGCCGACTCGTGCGTGACCCGCCATAAGTTTTTTGCGCGCTTCGAAGTCGAGAGCATACCAGTTTTGCCCCGGCGCGCGGCGCTTAGACATCGGGTACAGGCACACAACAGGCCAATCAGGAAGGTTTGGCTCTAGGCGGTCCTTGAGGTATTTCGCAATGCGGGTACGGAAGGCCTGCATTTTTTCTTCAAACGCAGGGCTTTCAGGCGTGAGCTTTTCCTCCGCCTCGAGAGTGAGGGCGTATTCTTGATCGCTGGTCGTGTACTCGCTGCGCTCGGTCATCGAAAACCAACTAAAGGTCGGCGTCAAAATGTCCGGCCCGAGGGCGATCGCGAGGCGCTTTGCGAAAGCATCGGCAACCTGCAAATCCGGAGTCAGAAGCATGAAGCAGAGGTCGGCCTTCGGCGTGACCATACTGAAATGGAGAAGCTGAGTGCTGGGCGTGCCACGGATTTCGCGAACCAAATCTGCAAGCGCCGTCTTGGCCGCAATGCGAGAGGATTTGTTGAGAAGTTCCCATGCGGAATATTCCACACGGAAACAAAGGTGGAGTACGTGGCGGCCCTCAGTCGGAAGGATTTCAGGTAGTGTCTGCATTTTTAAATATGGAAAATTTTCGCTTTGGCTCAAAAAACGGTTGCAATCCGGCGAGCGTGCAACGAATTTGCCGCCCTAATCAAATTAATATGGCAGACGCAGCAAACAAATACAGCGACAACGTGGAGGGAAAGTTTTTCGTGGACGACCAGTGCATTGACTGCGACTTGTGCCGCGAGACAGCTCCAGCAAATTTCAAACGCAACGACGATGGTGGGCATAGTTATTTGTACAAACAACCTGAGAGCCCAGAGGAGGAAGCCCTCTGCCAGGAGGCCATGGACGGGTGCCCGGTCGAGGCCATCGGAAACGACGGCTGATTACAAGATTTGATTAACAGGCTCCCAGCCTCAAACTGGGAGCCTTTTTTATGTCCGCAGAATCTCTCAGAGCCAAAGTTATCGCTGAATGGCGGGGCCTCAAGGAACCGTTGGAACGGAAAGAACGCTGCAAATCGGTAGGCGACCTGCTGCAAAACCTGATGCCAAAACTCGGCTTGGGTGAGCGTTTGAACGAAAGCGAAGTCCGCGCCGCTTGGAAGGATGTGGTCGGCGACTTTATTGCCCAGCATGCCGCCCCCGCTGGCTTGAGCGGCGGCGTGCTCGGAATTCATGTCCTCCAACCCAGTCTTCGCTACGAACTCGAAAGAAATTGGAAGCGAGAGATTCTTAAAAAGCTCCAAGACAAATTTGGGAAAAAGGCGATACGGGAAATCCAATTTCGCATTTCCTAAGTCGATCGCTTTCGAAAAATGCAGGTTTAGGGCAAAAATTCATTGCCAACGTGCGAGCGCATCCGCACAAGTGGAGGGGGCGCATTTGAGGCGACCGGAAACATTTTCTTAAAACATGAGCGAACGACGAGTCGTCGTGACTGGCATGGGCGTGGTAAGCCCGGTCGGGAACGATCTGCAAACATTCTGGGAATCACTTATTGAAGGACGTAGCGGCATACGGCGTTTCGAGGCCTTCGATTCGACCAATTTCGACTGCAAGATCGCTGGCGAAGTGAAAGGTTTTGAAGCCGTAAAGTATTTTAAGAATCCCAAGTACGTGAAGCGTACCGACCGATTCACTCAGTTCGCCATGGCTGGAACGAAGATGGCGCTGGAGGATTCCGGAATCGATCTGGACACCGTGGACCGCACGCGCTTTGGCGTGATGATCGGCAGCGGCATCGGCGGACTCTATAGCATGGAGGAGGAAGCGCATCGTCTGGCCGACCGTGGTCCCTCACGCGTCTCACCCTTCACGATTGCCATGATGATTTCCAATATGGCGAGCGGGATGGTTTCCATGGAATACGATCTGCGCGGTCCAAACATGTGCATCGTCACAGCCTGCGCCACCGCCAACAACTCGCTAGGCGAGGCTTGGCGGATCATCAAATTCGGTGATGCGGACGCCTTTATCGCAGGCGGCGCAGAGGCGACGATCACGCCACTCGGAATCGCAGGCTTTGCCTCCATGAAGGCGCTCAGTTGCCGCAATGACGATCCAGAGAAGGCTTGTCGCCCGTTTGAAAAAGACCGCGATGGATTTGTCATGAGCGAAGGCGCGGGTATCGTGGTGCTGGAGGAATTCGAACACGCAAAAAACCGTGGCGCTAAAATTTACTGCGAACTCGCCGGTTATGGCTGCACAGCAGATGCCTATCACATGACTGCCCCGATGCCCGAGGGCGAAGGCGCAGCCCGAGCGATGTCCATCGCCATGCGGCATGCCAAGGTGAACCCCGACCAGATCGATTACATCAACGCCCATGCCACATCCACCGGTCTTGGCGACATCTGCGAAACGCGAGCGATCAAGCTCGCCCTCGGTGACCATGCGCGCAAGGTCGCCGTGAGTGCGACAAAATCCACCACCGGACATCTCCTGGGAGCCGCAGGCGGCGTGGAATTGGCTGCCAGCGCGCTGGCGATGCAAAACAGCCTCATTCCTCCAACAATCAATCTTGAAAATCCCGACCCCGAGTGCGATCTCGACTGCGTACCAAATCATGCGCGCGAGGCGAAGTTGGACTGCGTGATGAGCAATTCCTTCGGATTTGGCGGTCACAATGCCACGATAATTCTCAAGGCGGTTCGTTAGCACAGGAACCCGACTACGGCCAGCACGAGAAGCGTTGTTTTTCGATCCGAATGAACGAGTCCGACATCGAAGTGCGCACCTATTTTGCCCGAGGAAAAAACGCCCTCGTGGCGAGGGCTGATTTTTCACAGCTTTTTGCGGCTTGGTATCTTCACCGCTTGGATTACGGAATCGAGTGGCCGCTGGAGGTCGAGGATCTCGGTCGTGACGCGTTGGCCGCAGTGACGCTCCATTGCGCCACCCGGCCATGGCGCGAGGCTTGTGCATGGACGATCAAATTTCCGCTACCGAGAGCGAATCTTTTTGCAGCTGGCGACAACAACACCGGAACAGTCATGGCCCGGGTGACTACGGAGGATACCGCGCCGATCGAACAAGGGATGTTCTATGCAGATGTGATCGAGGACACGAAGCCTCAAAGGCGCAGCGCGGTGGATTTCAGCGCTGCTTCGCTTTTCACGGCGGTCGAAATTTTTTACGAGCGAAGCGAACAGCGTCCAGCGCGTTTTTTTCGATACGATGAAGAGGATATCGTGATGATTGCTGCTCAGCCGGATTGCGACCTCGAGTGGCTTCGGAGCCTGACACCTGAGAGCATCCGGACATTAGATCAAGACCTCGACCTTTCGCTCCTTGAGAAGCGGCAATTCCTGTTTTCCTGTGGTTGCAATCAGGACCGGATGTTGGACTTCATCGCTCCGGTTTTTCAACAAGAGGCGGAGGGACTTTTTGGCGGCGACGCCTCGCTCACCGTGACCTGCCCACGCTGCGGTGCGAGACACGTCCTGACGCGCGAGGCCTTGGAAGCGCGATCCGCACAGCAGGCGGACCGATCCGAAGGAGAATAGTTTTTATGAATCCCGATGAGCCGATCCTTTCGCCTGATAAAAAAATCGCCGGCATCCTGACTCCCCTGAGTGCGATCCGGGGAACCTATGACGTTGGCATCGGAGACACGGAATCACTCGTCGAGTTCGCGACTTGGGCGGCCGGGAAGGGATTCCGCCTGATTCAGATTTTACCCGTTAATGAAACGGGATTCGATCATAGCCCCTACAACATCATCAGTTCCATGGCCTATGAACCAGTCACGCTTTCGGTGAGTCCACACTGGCTGCCGGATATCAGCCAGAAGGAATTTGAGCATGTGACCAAAAAACATAACGCGGCAGGGCTCGCCAAGGGAGCCGTGCAGTATGGCGCGGTCAAAGCTCTCAAACGCGAACTCCTCGCTTTGGGTTTCAAAAATTTCCTTCGCACTCGGAACCAAGGCCCAAGGGAAGAGGCATTTCAAATTTTCCAAGAAAGGGAAAGCGAGTGGCTCGAGACTTATGCCCTGTTCCGGGCACTGATCGCATGGAACAAGAATGACGAGGTTATCAGCAATTGGCCGGAGGAGCATCGCACACCTACTGCCGCCAAGGCTTGGTTGGATGCGCTGGCTGCCGATCAAGCAGAGCTTTTCCAAGGGCAGGTCGATTTTTTCAGCTATGTGCAATGGGTCGCTCACACGCAATGGCGTGCCGTGCATGCGGAGTTCGACAATCTCGGCATGGCACTCATGGGGGATATTCCTGTCGGAGTGAGCCTGTACAGCGCGGATGTGTGGGCAGAGCCAAGTATTTTCGACACACAGCGCTCATGCGGAGCCCCGCCCGAGAAAGTTTTTAAAAGCGATCCCTTCACCGAAAAGTGGGGCCAGAACTGGGGGTTCCCGCTTTACGACTGGCAAGCGATGGCTCGTGATAATTTTACCTGGTGGCGGAGGCGGCTTGCATCGGCCCGGGAGGTTTTTCACCTGCTGCGCGTAGATCACGCGCTCGGTTTTTTCCGCATCTACAGCTTTCCTTGGCGTCCCCAAGACAATGCCCGCTTCATCGACCTGACGTCTGAGCAGGCGATGGAAATCACCGGCGGCCAGTTGCCCGGTTTCATGCCGTTCGACGACAGCACAGGGGAGAACCGGGAATACAACCGCAAACAGGGAGACATGCTCTTCCGCATGATTCTTGAGGAGACCGGGCCGCATCGCCTCATCGCTGAAGATCTCGGTGAGCTCTCGCCTTATGTGAGGCCGACTTTGGAGGCACTCGATATCCCGGGATTTAAAATCCCTCAGTGGGAGCGTGCGGAGACTGGAACGATGATCCCCGCTGCAGATTACTGTCGGCTCAGCCTCGCCACATTCGCCACCCACGACCACCCGCCGATCAGGCAATTCTGGGAAGACTGGAACAGGGCCGCAGAACAACCCGAGACCAGTCAAAAATCCATTGCAGAAATGCAGGAACTTTTGGATTTTTGCGGAAGACCAGACATCAGAGCACCACAAGAATTCACTCCTAAAATCCATGCCGTGCTCATCCGGGGCTTGCTGACCTGCAACTCATGGTTGGCCGTCCACCAGATCACAGACATCTTCGGCCTCCGCGAGCGTTTTAATGTGCCGGGAGCCGTGGGCGATCAAAATTGGACCGCACGTGTGCCGAGATGCATCAAGGACTGGGACAAGCTTTTCAAAAAGGAAATCCAAAGTGCCTCCTCGGCTTTGTCTGAAACCGGACGCGTGTGAAGAGCACGTATTGCACTCCGTGCTAAAAACATTCAGAATGTCTACATGAGCACAGCCACAGACACCACTCTGCCAGACGCCGGAGGCCACTTTGGTCAATACGGCGGGATGTTTGTCCCCGAGACCCTGATGACCGCACTCCGTGACCTCGAGACCGAGTATCACGCCGCGCGGAAGGATCCCGCTTTTCGGAAGGAACTCGCCGCGTTGCTGGGAGATTTTTGTGGACGTCCCACGCCGCTCTACTTCGCTGAGCGCCTCACGGAAAAACTCAATGGTGCGAAAATTTATCTTAAGCGCGAGGATCTCCTTCACACCGGCGCCCACAAAATCAACAACGCGATTGGCCAAATCCTTCTCGCCCGCCGCATGGGCAAAACCCGCATCATTGCAGAAACGGGTGCCGGTCAGCATGGCGTAGCCACAGCGACCGCTGCCGCGCGATTTGGATTTGAGTGCACGATTTACATGGGCGCGGTGGATATGGAGCGCCAGTCGCTCAATGTCGCCCGCATGCGTTTTCTCGGGGCGAAGGTCGTCGGAGTCACAGCCGGCCAAGCCACGCTCAAGGAAGCCATCAATGAAGCCATGCGCGACTGGGTTACCAATGTGCGCAACACCCACTATATCCTCGGCAGCGCGCTTGGCTCACATCCGTATCCTATGATCGTTCGCGATTTCCATCGCGTCATCGGTGACGAAACCCGTCGCCAAATCCTCCAGCGCGAGGAACGCCTGCCCGACCACCTCGTCGCCTGCGTGGGCGGCGGCAGCAATGCGATCGGGTTCTTTTATCCATTCCTCAACGACGAATCTGTGAAGCTTACAGGAGTGGAAGCCGGCGGCGACGGCATCGTGCGCGGACGCCACGCCGCACGCTTCCAGGGCGGGAAACTCGGCGTCCTACAAGGTACAAAAACCTGGCTCCTCGCGGATGCGGACGGCCAGATCGAGCTCACCCACTCTGTCTCCGCCGGTCTCGACTACGCTGCCATCGGGCCCGAGCATAGTTTCTATCGCGACTCTGGCCGCATCGACTACGATTACGCCACCGACTCCGAAGCCCTAGCTGCTTTCCGTGCGCTGTCCGAAATTGAAGGCATCATCCCAGCCCTCGAGACGGCCCATGCCATTGCGTATATCATGAAGGCCGCTCCAACCATGGCAAAAGACTCCATCCTCATCGCCAACCTCAGTGGCCGTGGCGATAAAGACGTAAGCCAAGCGGCAGAGATTTTATTGAAGGACTAATCACGGCCATACACCCAGCGCCGATTAAGAAGCGGGAGGATCGGCATCAACAACACGCACGGCCACCAGATCCAGCTCGACTTCCATCGTGAATCATAGATTGGAGTTCGCGTGCCTCCGCTTGTTTTCAGAGTATTGCCAGCGAGAAGATGAGCGTTTTGAGCAGACTCCTCACCCACGTATGAGTGAGGAGCCACACCTAAGAACCGCCAGATTTTTTCGACTTCACCTGCAGGATTTTTGCAAAGCTTCTCGTAGCTCGTTTGGCACATACCATCCAAGTCGAGTTCGGCGAAGGAACGCTGAATTCCACGGTTTTTGCGTATCCATTGAAACCCCGCCTGTATGGCCGTGATCCATTCCGGACGGCCAGGCCGTTTCTTCTTTTTCCTGCGCGCCTCCGAGACGACCGCGCCACGGAAATCCCTCGTCGTGTGAATGCCTCGGATTTCCAGCCCAGCCCGTGTGCGTAAAAAATAAAGTGGCTCCACGATTTTATTCGAGTCCAAGAGCAATTTGGACTCACCGAATTTCTTCTGGAATTCCTCGATGACAATCTCGTAGCCCACTTGCTCATCGAATCGTGTCGGCAAGCGCTCCACGACGGAGCTCCAAAAATCACACTGGGCGGCCGGTTTTCCACAGCTGCACAGCACCGGAGATGTCAGGCTTTTTGATTCGTGCAGCTTCTGGAGAGCGTATCCGATCTCACCTAAAAACACGATATCTGGGTGCTCGGAGAGGTTATAACTCAGAATGGTCGAGCCCGAGTGTGGTAGTGAAACGATGTAAGCGAATTTCAAGTAGGGCGGAGTTTGTTTTTTCTGGAAAAATGTTTATCAGAAGTTCATGGTGGGATGAATTAAAATCCGAAGATACAAAGGACAGATTGGTTCAAGGCCATGTTCTCTCGGAGTTAAGACTTTTTTGATTGGATATTGCTAAAATGCACGACGCTTCGAATGGGTTTCTTGTTAGAAAAGGATTGTTAAATGCAACCAATTGGATTCTGGCGTTTTTGCTCTTTTTAGGAGCAGGGGTTTTTATTTGCTCGTCCAACAAAGGCTTTGATTTCACCGACGAGGGCTTGTACTTGCTTGTTTATCAACATCCTCAAGAGTTTCCGGATAGTTATACATCCTATCATCGCGTTGGTGCCGTCTTTTTCGATCTTGTTGGGGGAAATATTATTGCGTTGAGGTTGCTTGGTTTTTTTCTTACAGCCTTGACCACCTTTTACTTCAGTCTGGCTTTGACATGGTTTCTCAAGGGGCGCAGTTGGTCGATTTTTGAGGATCGAGGCGAACGAATCTTATTGCATCTCTCTTTGCAAAGCTCCGTTTTGACCGCATATTGCTGGCTACCGCCGACGCCGAATTACAACACCATGGCTGGAATCGGGATGCTTCTTTCATGTGGTGGGATTCTGGCTTTCTTTTCCAACTCCGATGCGCACCGTTCGATTGCGAAAGCCTCTTTGGGAATCCTTACGATCGGTGGGGGGTTGCTGCTGGCTTTTTTGGCAAAAGGATCCAGCGCAGTGGGTATTGTTCTGGTGAGTATGACTTTAATTGGCGCTTGCAGCCTCATTACTTTGAAGGGAAAAATTTTCTTTGTTGTGGTGGTTTCTATCTCAGTGCTTGCAGGCGGGCTTCTTTTATTCTTTTTAATGCCCAGCCTTTCATCGAGTTGGAAGTTTTTTATTGGATCCATCGTTGCGCTCACCGAGGGCAATGGAGCTAGAGAAATTATCATACGCCACTGGCAGGAGTCTTTGCAATTTGCAATGCGCCATATCCGGTCATTTGTGTTGCCGATCCTTCTCGCTGCAGGTGTCGGCTTCTTTGCCAGGTCCCGGATTTTAGTTATATCACCGAATCGCAAGGAATCGCTGGTTTTTTGGAGTATTGTAGGGGTTCTCATAGTCGAGGTCGTTCTTTTAATCGTAAAAGATGCCTTTTCTGCGGGCATTCAAGGACGCTCCAGAAGTTTTATTGGTTATACGTCCCTTTTTTTGGTTCTGCTGACATTGCGCGCGGGATTACCCGGAGCTGCACAGACTATTTCTCCTTATCGACTAGGTGGATTCTTAATGTTCCTTGCTTGGTTAGCCTTAATGCCATTTGTGACCGCGGCCGGAACAACTCATAAAATTTTCATCAATGCACTTCTGCATGCGGCACCGCTCGCAGCGGCAATTCTCCTACTGGCCGCTTCCTTAGATAAAAGTCTTCGCAGGGTCATTATCCTCCCATTTGCCGGCCTATTGATTGTAGGCCTAGGTTTTTCTCAATTTATCACAGGTTTTGTGATCGTGCCGTATCGAACGGCCCCGAAATGGACGCAAACGGTGCCTGTTGAGGTGGGAGTGCCAGCCACGATTCTAAACTTAGATCCCGCCAGTGCTGAATGTATTGAAAAAACAAAAGCCGCACTTGCTTCTGCGGGTTTTAAACCAGGTGATGATATATTGGCTCTTTACGGGTTGCCTGGCCTTGTTTACGCTGTAGGCGGCGTATCGCCACAGAAACCATGGTTTTTCGACGATCATGGTCAAACTGGCGATGAGGAAAACGTGCGTGCGCTCAAACGTATTCCTATCGAGAGACTCAAAGAGTCTTTTGTTTTTAGGACCAATCGAGATGAGCGGGTTGATTTTCAGTTGGGACGTTGCGGTGAATCTTTTAGTAAAAGCTTTCAGGTTATTGATCGGGTGACGGTTCCATTTAAAAATCGAAGTGTGGAAATCTTTAAACCTTTATTTAAAAATAGAAAGGAGATGTAGTGTTTAGCTGGTTCTTTAAAGACAAATTTTGGGTTGAAAAAGCCTTGTTAGCGGGGCGGCACCGGACTTATTCCCAACGACCCAGCGTTCTCCATTTTTCGTTCAACAAGGCGGCTACGCAAACAGTTAAAAAGCTTCTGATTGAATGTGGGCAGCAAAATGGTCTTACGCCCGCCTTGCTCCATGACTACGCCTTTCATCATTCGATGCCTTTTTTAGATCATTTGGACAGCGAAGGAATGAAAAAATACGCACATATTTTTAATTCACATGGGTATGTCTATAGTGTTTTTGGGGGTATGATCGAAGGAATACCTTCTTTGGAAAAATTCAAGGTGGTTCTTGTCGTTCGGGATCCAAGGGATATTCTCGTTTCGGATTATTATTCCATCGCCTACAGCCATGCCATTCCTGATGGCGAGAAGAAGGAGGTTTATCTCTCAAAAAGAGCGGCGGCTTTGGCAACGACTCTTGATGAATATGTGTTGAGGAGCGCGCCAAAACTCCAGTTGGTTTTCGAAAAATACGCGATGCATCTCTTTCCAGTGTGCCCCGGGGTGCATGTGGCCCGGTATGAGGACATGGTGGAGAATTTTCCTGAATGGCTTGATTCTCTTGTTTCTGCATGTGGGATGGAGATTTCGAAATCCTTTCGCCAAGATTTGCTCGCAAATCACGAAGCTCGTCGTCCGAAAGGGGAAAACATCCAAAAACATCTCCGAAAGGGTATGCCTGGGGAGTACCGTGAAAAGTTACGATCAGAAACAATTGAACAGCTGAACAAAACCTTCAAGGAATCCTTGACGCGATTTAACTACCGGAACTAACCGATGCTTGTTTCCTATCATAAAAAGTTTCTCTTTGTTCACATTTTCAAGACGGCAGGAACAAGTATCACCAACAGCTTTGCGCCTTTCTGCTATCGGCCAGAGTCCTTCCGACCGTCGAATTGGAGGGCGTTTCTCTCGACGAACTGGAGGAAAATACACCGCATGCCGATCAAGAAGCATGCCACAGCATTGCAAATCCGGGCTGCGCTGGATCGTGGAATTTTTGACTCCTTCTTCAAATTTGCTTTTGTTAGAAACCCTTGGGATTGGCAAGTTTCACTCTACCACTACATTTTAGATCGCCCGCAAAATCGTGGCCATGAGGAGACCAAGAAAATGGGAAGTTTTCGGAATTTTGTTTTTTCGCGCGAAAAGTTGAGTTTCACCCAGACAAGTTGTTTGGTTGATGAATCCGGAAATCTGCTGGTCGACTTTGTTGGCAAGTTTGAGAATCTGGATGAGGACTTTCAGAGTATTTGCCACAAGGTGGGTATTTCTGCCTGCCTGCCTCATATTAACAAATCCAAACGAACGGATTATCAGGACTACTACGATGCCGAAACGCGTGATCTGACTGCCCGGCTCTACGCTGAGGATATCGAGCGGTTTGGCTACACTTTTTAAGATGCGAGTATTCAAAGCATCCAGTTACGACCATAAAGTCCTTACCGCATTGTTTGCGCAAAAAGAATCGCCTCTCCGCGAAGACTATGCATCCAGTTTGGCTGGACTGATGAGCAGTGTTTTTGTGGGGACGGATTTTTGGTCGAGGGCCATTTCGGAAAGGTGCGGATTGGAACTCATGGAAGTGGTTCTCAATTGCAAACCGCTTCAGGAACAATGGGCTGTGGAGAACGGGCTGGTTGTCGAAAGGGCAGATTGGATGCTTCGAATTTTGTGCGAGCAGGTGCGGCGATTTGATCCTGAGGTATTGATATTTCACGATCAGGAATATCTCGACGCTGATTTTCAAGCTGAGGTTCTGCGGCACTGCCATCCACGACTTATTGTTGCATGGGATGGGATTGCACGGTGTGATGCTGCACGGTTCGCGAATTGTCATCTCGTGCTGACGAATTTTCCTTTTGTGCGGGATTTCTATAGGAGTGCAGGTTTGAGGTCAGAGGTTTTGCCATACAGTTTTCACGCGGACATTGTGGAGCGGATAGGAACCCTTGAGCGAATCTATCCGCTCACTTTCGCGGGAAGTTTAGTTGTGCGTTCCGATTTGCATGTGCGGCGTCTCCGTTTGGTTGGGGAACTGGCCAAACACTTCCCTCTTTCGGTGCGTGCCACGGGCAGTATTTTGCAGTGGAAATGGACTGAGAGAACGCAACGGCGGCGGCTTCGACACTTTCATTGGAGTGAGGCGATGGATGTCCACCGTTTGGGGCGGGCCAATCTTGGAGCGGTGCACGGTCTTCCCATGTATCGCTTTTTCGGCGAGTCATTGGTCACATTCAATGTCCACATCGACAATGCGCGGAATGTTGCCAGCAACATGCGATTGTTTGAGGCAAGCGGAATGGGGGCATGCCACCTCACAGATGGAGCGGACGGAATGGAGGATTACTTCGAGCCGGACAGAGAG
>VFJO01000258.1 GCA_009886045.1 Verrucomicrobiota bacterium | reverse complement strand
GTCCGTTTCGCCGTAGGTGAGGCCCGGCTTGATGCCCGCGCCGGAGAGCCAGACGGTGAAGCAGCGCGGATGGTGGTCGCGGCCGTGGTTGTCCTTCGTGAGGACGCCTTGGCTGTAGGTGGTGCGGCCGAATTCGCCGCCCCAGATGACGAGTGTGTCGTCGAGCATGCCGAGGCGTTTGAGGTCTTTGACGAGCGCGGCCTGCGGCTGGTCGGTATCCTCGCACTGCATGCGGATTTCCTTGGGCAGGTTGTTGTGCTGATCCCAACCGCGATGGTAGAGCTGCACGAAGCGGACGCCTCGCTCGGCGAGGCGGCGGGACATGAGGCAGTTGTAGGCGTAGCTGCCTGGGGTTTTCACATTCGGGCCATACATGTCGAGAGTCTCCTGGGACTCCTGCGAGAAATCAGTGAGTTCCGGCACAGCCGTCTGCATGCGGTAGGCCATCTCGTATTGGGAAATGCGGGCGATCACCTCGGGGTCGAGGCTTTGGTTGGCTTCGAGGTGGTTTTGCATCGCGAGCTGATCAAGCATGCGACGGCGGTCGGCGCGGTCGATGCCGTTCGGATCTTGAAGGAAAAGAACCGGATCGCTACCGCCACGGAAGTTGATGCCCTGGTGCTCGCTGGGCAGGAACCCGGAACCCCACAGGCGCGAGGAGACGAACTGCGCGTTGCCGCGGCCTTGGCTGATCATCACCACGAACGATGGCAGGTTTTCATTCATGCTGCCGAGGCCGTAGCTGATCCAGGCGCCGAACGACGGGCGGCCGGGCAACTGGTGGCCGGTTTGGAGGAATGACACGCCGGGCTCGTGGTTGATCTGCTCCGTGAAGACCGAATGGACCACGCAGAGCTCCTTCGCGATGCTGGCGGTATGGGGGTAGAGCTCGGAAACCCACAGACCGTCTTGGTTATTCTCGTATTTTTTAAATTGGAAAATCGAAGGCGCGACCGGCAGGCGCGATTGGCCAGAGGTCATGCCGGTGATGCGCTGGTCGCCGCGCACGGATTTGGGGATTTCCTTGTCGAACTGATCCACGAGTTGCGGTTTGTAGTCGAAGAGATCCATCTGCGACGGGCCACCATGCTGAAAGAGATAGATGATCCGCTTGGCCTTTGGCGCGAAGTGGGGCGACCCCAGGAAGCCCCGTTCGAAAGGGCTGGGAACGCCCGCAAAGAGGTTGTTGCCGAGCATGGAACCGAGCGCCATGGTACCGATGCCTTGCGCCATTTTTCCGAAAAATTGGCGCCGAGTGACGTTCAGAAGGCTGTCTTCGACGGGATGTCTCATAGTTTCTTGGGGCTGTGGGATATTAATCGCGGGTGATTGTTTCGTCCAAGTTCAGGATGGTGGACATGGTGAAGGACAAGGCGGCAAGCTCGGTGGGCGGCAGGGATTTTTCTCGAGGCGTTTCGCCGTAGGAAAGGAACTTCTCGGCATCCTCGGGGTCAGCGGTGAAGCGTTGGAGGTTTTCGTTGCTGAAGGAAATCCAGCTTTGGAGTTCCTCGTCCTTCGGATTGCGGCCGGTGGCGAGGCGGAATCCGCGGCGGAGGCGCTCATCGAGTTTTTCCTGCCACGGGCCATTGATGTCGGTGAAGAGGCGCTCGGCGAGTTTGCGCGAGAACTCGAGGTAGGTCTCGTCGTTCATCAACACAAACGCCTGAGTGGGGCTGTTCGTGGCCGCCCGGCGGGTCGTGCATAAATCACGCGAAGGCGCGTCGAAAATTTCCATTTGGGCGGGCGGCACGGATTGTTTCCACAAGGTGTAGAGCCCGCGCCGGAAGAGTTTGTCACCGGTGTGGCGGGTGTAGAAACCATAATTGGCGCTGGGGCTCATGGATTTTTCCTTCCAGATTTCTGGCTGGTAGGTTTTGACACTCGCGCCGCCGACTTGTTCATTGAGGAGGCCGGAGGCGGCGAGGGCATTGTCGCGGATCAACTCGGCCGGGAAACGGAAGCGCGGCGCACGGGCGAGGAGTTTATTCTCGGGATCGATCGCCTTGAGGTCCTCGCGATGCTTGGAGGATTGGCGGTAGGTGGCGCTCATGACCATGTTTTTCATGGCGCGCTTCATGTCCCATTTGTTCTCGCGGAAGTCCACGGCCAGGAAGTCGAGGAGTTCGGGGTGGGTGGGCAGTTCGCTCTGCAACCCGAAGTCCTCGGAAGTTTTCACGATGCCATTGCGGAAGAGTTGTTGCCAAAGACGATTCACCTGCACGCGAGCGGTGAGCGGGTTTTCCGGAGCCACCGACCACTGCGCGAGGCCGAGGCGGTTTTTTGGAGCGTCCTTCGGTAGAGCAGGGAAAGCGGTCGGGGTGGTCCGCTCGAGCGGGCGATCCTTGAGTGGTTTGTCGTAGGAACCGCGGTCGAGCACATAGGTCTGGACGGGTGTCGCGCGCTCCTCCATCACCATCACGCGGGTGGTGCATTGGTCGAAATGGTTTTTGAGATAGTGCGCGCGGGCGAGGTCGAGGCCGGTGGCGGGCGACTTGCCGCTGGCGTTGGCCTTGGCGGCGAGCCAGGTATCGTTCATCCAATACTGGCGGTCCTTGTTTTTGAACAAAGCCAACCAGTCGTCGAGGCCGTGCGGGTTGTTGGCGATGGCGACGCGGAAGCTGTTCGACAGAGCGCTCCCGTAAGCAGCCTCGGAGCCTTGGAACTTGAGTTTCACGATGAGCTTGGCGTCCTTCGCCAAAATCACGGGGGCGGCAAGTTGGAGGAATACAGAGCTATCGATACCGGGGACGCCGAGCTTCCAGCCATTGGCAGGATCGGCGGCTTGCGCGGCAGTGAGCTCGGGACTGAGGCCCTCGAAGCTCGAGCGGATGGCGGTGACGGTGAGTGGGGAGCGTTTGCCGCCTTGCTCCAATTCCACTTGGATATCGGGCAACGCTTGGCGAATCGTCGCCAAATCCATCCCGAGCACGGAACCCACACTGTCGGACTGGTAGTTCCAGAGATAATTGAACGGATTCACCGAATCCACGCGCACGGTATTGATGGGTGTTTCCAGCAGAGCGAGCTCCGGTGCATTTTTCTCTGGGCTATTAAGACGCCCTTTTTTTGCCTGATTTCCCGGCAAGCCGAATTCCAAGGTCAACTCCTCGCCGGCAGAAATCGGAAAGATCGGGTGGATGGCATTTCCTTCCGAAAAAAACCGGTCTTTGTGTTCCGGCATGTCGAAATTAATAGCGCCCAATCTTTTGCCTCCATTGCCATTATTGGTGGAAGCCAATTCTGAGTCTTTTTTCGAGGATCTCTTGGCTCCCGCAGGCGCAAGAATAGCCCAGTCGATGCTCTTGCTTTCATCAGGCACCTTCACCGCCTCGGGGCTCTTGTCCTCGCGCACGGGTTGGAGGTCAGCGAGCATCTTTCCGACGGATTCCATGGCTTGCTTTTGGGGGTCGGTCGGAACCTGCACAAACGGCGGGTAGGCACGGGCGCGACTGCCGTCCTGAGATTCCAACCCAACTTCATTGATGCTGTTGAAATAGGCCATCAGGCTGAAGAAATCCTTCTGGGAGATCGGGTCGAATTTGTGGTCGTGGCAACGGGCGCAACCCACCGACATGCCCATCACGGCCGTGCCGTAGGTGCTCACGCGGTCCACCGCGTATTCGATGAGCCACTCTTCCGGTATGGCGCCGCCCTCGTTGGTGATGCCGTGGTTACGGTTAAAAGAGGTGGCGAGCTTCTGGTCGAGCGTGGCTTTCGGGAGGAGATCGCCAGCAAACTGCTCGGTGAGGAACTGGTCGTAGGGCATGTTTTTGTTAAAGGCATTGATCACCCAATCGCGCCAAGGCCAGCTCGTGCGGAGCATTTCGTGGTGGAGGGCGTTGCTGTCGCCGTAGCGGGCGATATCCAGCCAATCGATCGCCATGCGTTCGCCGTAGTGGGGCGAGGCCAGCGCGCGATCCACCATGTTCTCGTAGGCTTTATCCGAGGTTTCGGCCACGAAGGCATCGATCTCCTCGGGCGTCGGCGGCAGACCGAGGAGGTCCATGTGCACGCGGCGCACGAGGGTTTCCTTGTCGGCTTCGGGAGAGGGCGCGATGCCTTTAGATTCCAGCTTCGCGAGAACGAAATGATCGATCGGCGTGCGAGGCCAGGCTTTGTCCTTCACTTCTGGCTCAGCGGGCTTAATGGGCGCGACGAACGCCCAGTGCGGCTCGTATTCCGCGCCTTGGCGGATCCACTCGGCGACGGTCGCGATTTGCTCCTCGGTGAGCGTCGGCTTTTTCCCGTAAGGCGGCGGCATGATCTCGTGGGGATCTTTGGTGGCGATGCGCTGGAGCAAGAGGCTCTCCTCCGGCTTGCCGGGCACGACGCCGTAGCGGGGCGGCTCGCCTGCCTTGGCAAGGTTGGCGCGCGAGCGCTCCTCGGTGTCGAGGCGAAACGGGCTCGTCTGGTTGTGCGAATCGGGGCCGTGGCAGGCGTAGCAGTTGTTCGACAAAATCGGGCGCACCTGACTGCTGAAGGATATTTTCTCAACAGCGGGAGCTGGCGCGGCAGCTGAGGTTTGGGCGGCGGCGGGGTTGGCTGGTGCTGCGGCCTGTGCGGTCTCTTTTTTCTCCAAGGAATTGGCGGCCGCTTGATCCGGCGCTTTTTTGCAAGAAGCCAAGGAAAGGATCACCAAACAGGAAAGGATCACCAAAGTGGATTTTTTGATCATTGGGAAAATGGTTGAGGGAAATTGAAAGATTACCACCAAAGTGCACCCCGCCCACGCTGGCAAGTCGCACGTTTGAACTACTCGGGCGGGTAGTGCAACAATGCGTGTGTAAATTGCCAATATCACCGAATCATTCCTGACTTGCGGAAGACGGAGTAGAGCGGAGTTTTCCGCAAAGCGATCGTATCTCAGGAAAGCGGGTGGTTGAAGGCGATGCAATCCGCCGACTCTCGACCCGAATTCTTGCGACAATCAACTTGCCGCCGACTTCATTGAGTTTTTCCACCAAACCAAGCACCGAGGCAGTTGGTTTTGGAATTGTAGTGATTATTGGTAACTACTCGGGTAGCCCCCCCCCCAGCAAACATTTCTCTCTGAAAAAAGTTCATGTTTTCGACTGAACTCATGTTGAGAAACGCTCTTTTTTGCATCCATGGCAAGCGTCATGGTCATGCAAGGGAGGGAACTCAATACTTCGGATATCGAAGGGATTTGCGGACTCCTCCAAGCGCATCCCGAGTGGAACCGCACACGGTTGAGCCGCGAGTTGTGTGCGCTCTGGGATTGGCGCAATGCTGCGGGCCGGCCGAAGGACATGGCTGCACGCACGCTGCTACTCAAGCTCGAGCGGGCCGGCCACATCGCGTTGCCCACTCGGCGGGGGGCTTCAGTCAATGCGCGCCGCAATCTCGACATTGCGCCCGTTCCCGCTCCGGAGGAACCCATCAGCTGCGCGCTGCGCGATCTCCAACCCTTGGGCGTGACCATTGCCAAACCCGGCACACCCGATGCCCGCTTGGTCCAAAGCCTGCTCGCCCATGAGCACTCCCTCGGCGGGCGCAACAGCGTCGGGGAAAACATCCGCTACCTGGTGCGCGACCGGTTCGGCCGTCCAGTCGCCTGCGCGCTCTTCGGTTCGGCGGCGTGGAAGTGCGCCGACCGCGACGCCTTCATTGGCTGGGAGCGCACCACACGCGAACGCAACCTCCAACACCTTACCAACAACACCCGCTTCCTGATTCCCCGCTGGGTGCGGGTCCCTCACCTCGCCAG
>VFJO01000282.1 GCA_009886045.1 Verrucomicrobiota bacterium | reverse complement strand
TCAGTCCCGCGTATTGACGCAATTTAAAAAATCTGATTTCAGTGGAGCGACCCTGCGAGCGATTGGAGGGCATTGTGGGTGGCCCATGTAAAAAGCGATAATACGCGGGACTGACCCCGATTCCGATTCCTCAAAACAGCAGCGCTTGCTCCATCCTGCGACCTCAGCGCTGAGATAAAAAATTTGTATCCTGCACAATCTCAACTTGTTAAAAATTACATCACCGATGATATCACCGATGATATCATGCAATGCTCTTTTTTTAGCTTTTATAAACCAAGCTCAAACGCCAGGTCGTGTATACCACATCGCCTGCGGCGCAAGCCTCTCACGGAAACACCAAGACACGGAGAAAAGCTATCGACCGGAACGTCGACGTCCTCGTCGGCATCAGCAACTCATAGCGATGACACTGCGGAAACTCCGCGAAACCCAGTGCGTCAAAATGCGGGGCAAATTCTTGCGTTTGATGGATTTAAAAGCGTGATTAGCGTGATTAAATATCAATAATTTATGCCTGACCCATCTGAAATCGAGGGATCGACTCTTTTACGAATTGCTCCAATAGGCAAAGAGGTGGCAACTTCGCCCTTGCAAAAACACCTGATTTCCCATAAATATGGGAAATGAAAACAACGATCGAGCTTCCTGACGAACTTTTCCAACAAGCCAAGGTCATGGCGGCCGAGCGTAGCACCACACTTAAGGACATCATGGTTCAAGCGCTGAAATTGTGGTTTCGCACTCCGGCGGAAGACGAGGAAAAGAACCGCCAAGCGACAGTGAAGCGTTTGCTCCAAGCCATGCGGGCGTCCAACACAGAACCCATGGCCCCCCTTAGGCGGGAGGAAATCTATGATCGCTGAGATTTTCCTGGACGCAAATGTGCTGCTCTACGCGAGTTCGAACGCGACGGAGGACAAAACCAAAAGAGAGCAAGCCCAAGCGTTGATGATCGGGGCGCCGTTTGCGTTGTCTGCCCAAGTCTTGCAGGAATACATCGCCAATGCGCTGAGGAAGATACAACTGGGGATCAGCGAAACAAACATCCACGCCATGCTGGAACTCGCGGCAACAGTCACGGTCTTGCCCGTCTCCCTCGATCTGATCCTCGCCTCGGTGCGAATCCGT
>VFJO01000178.1 GCA_009886045.1 Verrucomicrobiota bacterium | reverse complement strand
TTGACTCTCAAAGCCCCATCTGGCAGCATGCGGGCATGGAAATCAAGGCTTCCAGCTTCAAACTCCGGGCCAACGCCCCGAAGGGCCAAAAGCGATTTCCTATCAGCTTTACATAGCAGTCGTCGCTCCAAAGCTTATTTTTTAACCGGAACTCCCGTCTCCGGAAATTCCTAATTATGGCCTCACGAAAAAAGGTGGAGGTTTGGCCTACACTTAAACGTTTCTTTCCCTATCTCAAGCCGCACCGGGGTCAACTCGGGCTGGCCATTTTCCTCGTTCTGGCGGTGTCCGGACTGCAGGTCGTCTTCCCGAAATTAATCGGCACCATCATTGACGAACTGACCCAGCATCGCGTGGGCCATCTCGTTTACACGACGCTGGCGATCTTCGCGGGTGCCCTGGCGCTGCGGATGATTCTGCTGCTGTGGCGAAATTTTCTGACCCAGCAAATTTCGATGCGCGTGACCTGCGACATGCGGATTCAGCTATTTGCGCACCTGCAGAAGCTCTCGCTGCGTTTTTATCAGGGCAGTCGGACCGGCAAAATCGTGTCCCGGGTGGTCGAGGATACCAACGCGCTGCACATGCTGGTCTCGGGGCTCAGCGTGAACATGGCCGGCGACATCATTGCGATCGTCGGCATGCTGGGCGTCATGCTCTTCATGAACGTCAAACTGACGTTGGTGACCTCAATCGTACTGCCTTTCTTTGTGCTGAATTACACCTGGCATCGCCGCCGCATGCGCTATGAAAGCCGACGGCATCGCAATAACTGGGATCATGTCGTGGGATTTCTCTACGAACGCATCGCGAACTCCCAACTCGTCATGGCGTTTGCCAGTGAGGAAAAGGAAATCGAAACCTTCCGCGGCCGTATCGAGCAGGACTTTTCCAATTACAACCGCGTCGTGTGGCGAAACGTCATCCTCGGCACCGGTGCCGAATTTCTCAGCGGCATCGGCACACTCTTCGTCCTCATTTACGGGGCGTATCTGGTGATTCACGATCCGGCGTTCACCGTCGGAAATCTGGTGACCTTCTACACCTACCTCGGCATGTTGTATGCGCCGATCATCCGCATCGTGGAGGCGAATGCGATGATCCAAAAAGGGGCGACGTCGATGGAGAAAATCTTCACCCTGCTCGACACCCAGCCGCACATTCCCGACAACGACACGCTTCCCGCGATGCCGAAAGCCGAGGGGCACGTGGAGTTTCAAAACGTCACGTTCGACTATCGGTCCGGGATTCACACGCTGCAGAACGTTTCCTTCAAGGTGGAGCCCGGCGAAATGATCGCCCTCGTCGGCCCCAGCGGCGCGGGCAAGAGCACCATCGTCACCCTGCTGGCGAGGTTTTACGATCCGACCCAAGGCGAAATCCGGATCGACGGCAGCGACATTCGGAAATTTAACGTGCAGACCCTGCGCCAACAAATTGGCATCGTCATGCAGGACAGCATTCTCTTCGCCGGCAGCATCGCCGAGAACATCAAATACGGCCGTCCTAATGCGACGGATGAAGAGATGTTCGAAGCCGCGCGGGCGGCGAACGCGGAGGAATTTATTACCCAACTCGATCGTGGCTACGAATCGATCGTCGGCGAGCGCGGCGTCCAAATTTCGGGCGGACAACGGCAGCGCATTGCCATCGCGCGCGTGATCCTGAAGGATCCCCGTATCCTGATTTTCGACGAAGCCACCTCAGCGCTGGACACGCATTCAGAGCGTCTCGTGCAGGAGGCGACTGAACGACTGATGAAAAATCGGACATCGATCGTCATCGCGCATCGGCTTTCGACCGTCATCAATGCCAACCGCATCGTCGTCATGGAAGGTGGGCGAATTGTGGAAGTCGGCCCGCACGCCGAGTTGCTGGAGCGTGGGGGGCTTTACCGCGATCTTTACAACCTGCAGTTCAATCAGCGGGAGCCGGCTTCACCGGAATAATGGGCATTCGGCGAAGGTCGGATTCGTCCAGAGCCGCCCAATTACAGTCCGCATGAACAATTTCTATCCGCTCGCTTTCATCGATCTCGACGACACCCTGCTGGGTCCGGACAAATCCATTAGCCCGGAGAATCTTCGCGCCCTTGAACTGCTTCGTGAATCCGGAACGCAGATTGTAATCGCTTCGGGGCGGCATCATCAGAATATCGTGAACTTGGAGACGATGCGGGAAATGGGCTGGTTGCTTTCCTCCCACGGCTCCGTCGTGCGGCATCAGAAGACCGATGAACTCTTACTTGAAACGACCCTCGCTCCCGAACGCATTCCGGAGATTTTGGATTGCGGTCGAGCCTTGGGAATGACGCTGATGGCCTACCATCGCGGCGGCGCTTACATGGAGCGCGAATCGCCCTGGACCGAATTTTACACCCGGCAGGCGGGTTGGAAACCGCAACTGCTGGACTTCGCGGATCTACCCGCCGATGGATTCCAAAAAATTCTCTGGTCGGACGATCCGGCCCGGATCGACGCATTGGCGCCGATCATTCAGCAAGATTTCCTCGGCCGGGCCCACACCGTGGTGACAAGTCCAGAGCTGCTGGAGTTCCTCGCTCCGACTGCAAATAAAGCCGTGGGCGCTCAGGCGCTGGCGGAAAAATTAGGATTTCCCGCGGCCCGAATCCTGGCTTTTGGCGATGGTAACAACGACGTGGAGTTGCTCCGCTGGGCGGGATTCTCCGTGGCCATGCACCACGGCCGGGAAAGCGCCCGTCGGGCCGCGCGCTTCGTTTCGCCAGCGGGCCCGCCGGAGACCGCGTTTGCCCGCGCGGTCGATCTCGTCCTGAACTTTGATCCGTCCTCCGCTTGAAGCGCACCCGGATATCCTCCCCCCCGGGAACCAAATCGAATTTTGGGACGTTAATCTCCGGAATCCAGCAAATCCTAAAAGCCCGGTTAGTTCGCCTTCGCCTTTGAAAAGGCCGGATCGAAGAAAATCTTCACCTCGGCTTTTTCTGGACCGATCAATTCCTGAGCCCGCTTGAGGGCGTTCCGGGTCGCGAGGTTGGGATTGCGCACGGAACCGATGAAAAAATTATCCCGGCCGATGGTTTCCAAAATCCGCGTGTCGCGAAGAATCCGGTAAACTTCCTTCGTCGCGCCGCTGATCAACAAATGGCGGCCCGTGCTGTGGAGAAAAATTGCGAGCTCTTCGAGGGCCATGGCGCTCGTCGCGTCGAGATGCCGGGCATTGCGCATTCGCAGCACCAGCGCCTTGAGGCTGGGATCATGGCAGACACGGCGAATTTCCTCCCGAAACAGATCCGCCGCGCCGAAGAATAATTCACCTTCGACGTGAATGATTGAGATGTGCGGATTCGCCCGCTTTTCATCCAACTCCGCCAGCTGCCCCTGTTCGTTAAAGCTATATTCCACCAATGTCGGGCTGCTCGCCTTGCTGAGGAACAGGGCAATGGAAGTCGCCACGCCGACAAAGATCGCGAAGTCAAGCGGCGTCAGCAGCGCAAACCCGAACGTCGTTCCCAACACGACGGCATCCGAGCGGGTGGAATTCAGCGCGATGCGGATATGGCGGGGATCGATCAAACTCACCGCCACCCAGATGACCGTCGCCGCAAGGGCTGTTTGCGGGATGTAAGCCGTGACGGGTCCCAGGGTGACGGCTCCCACGGCGCAAATCAGGCCGCTGATAATGCTAGCGATGCCGGTGCGAGCGCCGCTTTGGTAGTTCAAGGCCGAGCGGGTCGGCGATCCCGAAGCCGGCATGCCGGCGAGAAAGGCGGTGCTGATATTGGCCAGCCCCAGCCCCAGCAGCTCCTGATTTGGATTCACGCTGGTGCCGGTGCGGCCCGCGAGCGTTTTCGCCATCATCGTCGCCTCCATGGCCGCTAAAAATCCAATCGCAACCGCCGGTCCCATGAGCATGAAAAACCAGTTGTAAATGCCCGGCGGGATCGTGACGGGCCAGCTCCCCAGCGGCAAAGGATCGGTCAACGGCAGCGACCAGCCCATTTTACTCATGCCGAAGGCGGCAAACGCTGCGACCACCAGCGCGATCGCCGCTCCGGGGAGCTTGGGCAGCTTCGTCTTAAAAATTGCCAGTAACGCAAACGTCGCCAGCCCCAGCCCGAGCGCGGCGAGATTCACGTTCCCCATCGACATTACGGTTCGCTTCACGACGTCCAAAAAGCTTCCCGCCGGCGCGATTTTGGTTCCGATGAGATGATGAACCTGATTCGCAATGATGAGCAGCGCTGCGGCGGTGATGTAGCCGATGATGACGCTCCGCGAGACGAATTTGAGCAGACTCGCGAGCTGAAAAAACGCACTCGCCACCAAGAAGAGGCCCACCAGAAGCACGATGATGCTCGTTGCGGCAAATTTGGGAATGTCCGCCGGCATCGTCAAAAACACGCTCAGCAACATGACGGCCGTCGCATTTGTCGGCCCCGCCACATTGTAGCGGGAGCTGGAAAAAATCGGCGCAATGACGGCCGAGACCGCCGTGCAATACACTCCGTACTGAATTGGTAGCCCCGCGAGCACCGCGTAAGCCATGCCTTGCGGGAAGGAAACCAGCGCTCCGTTCAGGCCAGCACGAAAATCGGCGGATAAGTCGGAGCGATTGTAGCCCCGGAGAGTCCCGAGTATCGGGAAGGGTTCAAGTTTGACGTAACTCGTAAGGGAGGCGAACAGCGAGGTTCGCTTCACTGCGGAAAACGCATTTGAATGGAGGTTTCGTCAGCGGCCTGAAGGTTTTTTTCCATGAATCGCTTCGAATCAAAAACTCGTTAATGAGGGCAGCCACCGTGTCCACAACCACAGCCACCTCCGCCCGACGCGACTGCCTTCGTGTAGGAGCTTTTCCCGGAGTAGCCGAATCCCCCGAGGAGGACGCGTTTGATCGGTTCACCGGTTTCGGGATGGTGCGTGAAGGCTGCATCGCGCATGCTCTGGCGAAGCTCATATTTTTTCGGCTTCTGCCCGGCCTTCTGCGGAATCGTTTCGTAAACGTAAGTCGTCATGGCAATGGCCGACCCTATCGCAAACTCACGGATTCATCAATGCCAGCATTTCCCGAGTCGCGGTTTCCAACCCGGCAAACACGGCGCGGGACACGATCGAGTGGCCGATATTGAGTTCCTCGAGATGGGGGAGCGACCGAATGAGCACGATATTTTCGTAATTGATGCCGTGTCCCGCATTCACCCGCAAACCGAGTTCGTGGGCCAGAGTGGCTCCGGTTGAGAGTCGATCAAGTTCCGCCAGTTGGTCCGAACCCAAGGCGTTGGCGAAGGCTCCGGTATGGAGTTCGACAAACTCGGCGCCCAGTTCCGCCGAGGCGCGCACCTGGGCTTCGTCGGGGTCGATAAACAGGCTGACCACGATTCCCGCCGCCTGGAGTTTTTGGATCGTCGGTCGGAGGGATTCGATTTGGCCCGCACAATCCAAGCCCCCCTCGGTCGTTACCTCATTCCGATTCTCGGGCACGAGGCAGACGTCGGCCGGCTGCACTTCGAGCGCGATCGCCAAGATCTCCGGCGTGTTGCCCATTTCAAAGTTCAGCTTCGTCGTGATTTCGCGGCGGAGTCGAAAAATGTCCCCGTCCTGAATGTGCCGCCGATCCGCCCGCAGGTGCGCGGTGATGCCGGACGCCCCCGCGCGCTCGGCAATCAAAGCCGCCGCGACGGGATCCGGTTCCGCGTTGGGAGCCTGAACGTTGTCGCGATACCGAGCCTGCCGCAGGGTGGCGACGTGATCAATATTGACGCCGAGGCGAAGCATTAACCTTCTAGTGCCGGAAGTGCCGCGTGCCCGTGAAGATCATTGACACCCCGCGCTCGTCGGCGGCGGCGATCACGTCCGGGTCCTTCACCGAACCACCGGGCTGAATGGCGCAAGTCGCACCCGCTTCGGCGGCGGCGATCAAGCCATCCGGGAACGGGAAAAATGCGTCGCTGCAAACCGCGCTGCCTTGGAGGGAAAGCCCGGCTTCCTTCGCCTTCCAGACGGCGATGCGGGAACTATCCACGCGGGACATCTGCCCGGCGCCGATACCCAGCGTCCGATCCTTGCCGGCGTAAACAATGGCGTTCGACTTCACGTGTTTGACCACCTTCCAGCCAAACTCCATGGCCTCCAATTCGTCCTTGGTCGGCGGGCGTTTGCTCACCACCTTGTGTTCCATTTCCTTGAGATTTGCCCCGTCGGAATCCTGAACCAACAGGCCACCGATGACCGAACGCACGTCCCGCGAATTCGCGGGCAGCTCCTTCAGCAACCGCATGAGCCGGAGGTTCTTTTTCTTTTGAAGCAGGGAACGCGCATCCGCCTCAAACTCGGGCGCAATGATCACTTCACTGAAGATTTCGGAGATTGACTTCGCTAGCGCGAGGGTGATCGGCCGGTTGCAAATAATGATGCCGCCAAACGGTGCCTGTTTGTCCGTGGCGAAGGCTTTGTCCCACGCCAGCTTCAGATCCGAATCCGTGGCCACGCCACACGGATTGGTATGCTTGAGGATGGCGACCGTCGGTTTCGAAAACTCCGTGATGAGCATCGTTGCCGCGCTGATATCGAGAATGTTGTTATAGGAGAGTTCCTTACCGTGGAGTTTTTCGAAAAAGTCCGGAAACGACCCGTAAAGCTCGGCTTGCTGGTGCGGATTTTCACCGTAACGAAGGCGCTGGGCGATCGGAAGGTCCTGCGTGAAGGCCGAGCAGGTTTCCTGCTCCCGATTGAGATAATCAGTAATCGCCTTGTCGTAACTTGCGGTCGTGGCGAAGGCCTTGATCGCCAATCGTTCCCGCAGAGTGAGGCTGGTGGCCCCCTCGCCCTCCTTCATGTCCTCGAGCACCGCCGCGTAATCCTGTGCCGAAGTGACCACGGTCACCGATTGATAATTTTTCGAGGCGCTGCGAATCATCGAAGGTCCGCCGATGTCGATATTTTCAATCGCCTCTTCAAGCGTCACACCGGCTTTGGAGATGGTTTCAACGAACGGATAAAGATTTACCACCACCAGATCGATCGGCCGGATCCCGTGCTCCTTCGCCGCCGCTTCGTGTTTCTCGTTTCCGCGCAGGTAAAGCAACCCTCCGTGCACTTTCGGATGCAGCGTTTTGACCCGGCCATCCATCATTTCGGGAAATCCGGTAAAGGCGGAGATTTCGATGACGGGAATCCCCGCGTCGTGCAGCGTCTTGGCAGTGCCTCCGGTGGAGAGGATTTCGACTCCGTAAGCGTGGAGGCCACGGACAAACTCGACCAAACCGGTCTTATCGGAGACCGAAATGAGCGCTCTTTGAATTTTCATTAAGACAATTTTTGGATTGGGCACATTCGCCGGGGCGAACGGAAGGGAAGGTTGGCGGTGCGAAGCTCCGGGTGCAAGAGGGAATTTTGAGGCCGCGAACGGCTCCGACGCATTGACAAGCCTCCGCCTTTGTCTCATTACGAATCCCCGCCCATGAAGCCCCGGTCTTATCTGATTTTTTTCCTTTGCTGGATCGGCTTTTTCGCCTCATTGAGCGCGCAGGAGGCCCCGCTGATCATCGCCGTCACCGCCAACGAACCTTTCACCATGCACACCGGGGAGGCCTGGACCGGCCCCGCCATTGACCTGTGGGAAAAAATCGCCGAACTGAACAAATGGTCCTTCCGTTACGCGGAATACCCCACCGCCGAAGCGGCGCTGAAAGCGGTCACCGACGGCAACTCCCAGGTCTTCGTCGGTGATACCAGCATCACGAGCAAACGCCTGGCGTTGATGGATTTTTCCCAGCCCTTCTTTCGCTCCGGCTTGCAGATCATGGTGTTGGAAGATCGCCCCCACACTTTCGGGCGCCTGTTTGAGAACCTTCTGCAACTGGGCCATCTCCGAATTCTCTGGATCGCCGCCGGGGTGGTCGTTCTCTTCACCGTGCTCGTCACGTTCTTCGAGCGGCGCCACAATCCGGACTTCCCGAAAGCATGGGGCGAAGGCCTGGCGGATGCCTTTTATAATGTGATGTCCATTACGTTGACGGGAAAATCCGTCTACAAAGGATTTCCCGGTGTGCTGGGGCGGCTGCTCTTGGTGGGATGGATGATCTTGGGCCTGTTTGTCGTGGCTTACGTGACTTCGAGCATCACCACCACCATGACCGTCGAACAGCTCCAGGGCCACATCCACGGTCCCGCCGACCTGCCGGGCAAAACGATCGCCGTCCTCACCGGCACCTCGGGCGAGGAATATGCCCGCGATCAGGGCATCCAATACCTGACCTACGATTCCATGACCGACGCCGTCAACGCCTTGATGAAACAAGAGGTCGCCGCCGTGGTCTCAGACGCCCCGACATTGCAATATTTCGACAATCAGCACCCCAAGATTCCCATCACCGAGGTGGGACCGATTTTTTCCCCCCACAACTACGGGTTCGCGCTTCCGAAAAGCAGCGCTCTGCGCATCCCGATAGACCAAGTCCTAGTTTCCCTCAGCGAAAGCGGCTTTCTGCATGAGTTGGGAAGACGTTATTTTGGGGAAGTCTTCGTGCCATAATTGCGACCGCTTCAAGCGTGAAAGAGGGTTTGCCATGCCGGGTCAGGGGCATTATGGTCACCGTTCTTCAATTTCAAAACTATGGATACCTTACTACTTCTCGCCCAAGCCGCCGCCCCTGCTCCCGGAGCTGAGCCAAACCCGATCATGTCGTTCGTGCCGCTCATTTTCATCTTCGTCATCTTCTACTTCCTGCTCATCCGGCCTCAGCAGAAAAAACAGAAGGAACTCAAGGCACTCGTGGATAGCGTTAAAACGGGGGATAAAGTCATCACCTCCGCGGGCATCCATGGGTTGGTCACCAACGTGAAGGACCGGACGGTCATCCTGAAGATCGCGGAAAATGTGAAAGTCGAATTCGACAAGGTTGCCGTCGTTTCCGTGGAAAAATCTTCCTCGACCGAGACCGAATCCGCCAGCTAGACCCCGCTCAGTCAGTTCTGTCAGTTTAGTTAATTCAGCCCGCGCCCCCACGCCTCTCCCATCATGACGCCGACGCTCACGTTCTTTTTCGGACTTCTCCTGCTCATCCTCTTCGGATGGTATTTCGCCACCGATTTCGCCTCGCGGAAACGCTGGTTGGGACTCGTGTTAACCATTCTGCTCACCGCGTTTTGCATCGAGCAAATGGTGCCGCTTCAGCAAAAAATCCGGCTCGGTCTCGATCTGCAGGGTGGAACTTCCTTCCTGCTTCGGCTCGTGCCGGCGAAGGGTCAGGAGATCACTCCCGACATGCAGCAACAAGCGGTGGAAGTCATCCGGAAGCGCGTGGATCAATTCGGTGGAGGTGAACCGGTCATTACCCCGCAGGGTTCGGAAGGCATTCTCGTCCAGATCGCCGGCCTCAATCCGGAAAAACGGAGCCACGGGCGAGATACCGCGAGGGATGCCGTGCCGTTTCCATAGTGCAGGTCCATATCGAGGATGGCTGCCGTGCAGATTTTGCCTTCCGCGCGCAACGCCTCC
>VFJO01000065.1 GCA_009886045.1 Verrucomicrobiota bacterium | reverse complement strand
TCGCGCCGAGGCAGTCGTTGCATAGCCGTCCTTGCGCATTTCCTTCACGAATGACATCGCCGACTCCACCGTGTTTCTGCCGAAAATCGCGATGGAAGCCAGTCCGATGCCAGCGAGGAGGCCAACCAAATGCGAACGGACGAATCCGTTGGTTGATTTGGAAAGAGGCATCTTGGATTTCATGAAACGGCGGGCAGAAAAAATACGACTCTTTGTTTATAGGGATGGCGCGTTTTGCGTCGAGTTCGGAATATTAAATATAGGTCGGTTTTGATTGTCGCTCTTGGTTTTGATTTTGTTTAGAAACCTTTTGTCTCATGTGGCTCATCAAAGCATCTCTGCGCAATCCCTACATGGTTCTGGCATTGGTGCTGGGAATCTTGATTCTGGGTGTGCTGGCAGCGGTAAAAATTCCGGTGGATATCCTGCCTGTGTTCAAGGCTCCGGCGGTGCAGGTTCTGACCTACTACCCCGGCATGTCGGCTTCGGCGATCGAGAAGACGATCACCAATCGCATGGAACGCTGGGTGAGTCAGGCCCCCGGGGCCCGCTCGGTGGAGTCGCGCTCCGTGCCGGGCGTAAGCGTGGTGAAGGTCTATTTCCGCGACGATATCGACCCGAATGAGGCCCTCACGCTGGTCAACTCCCTTGCTCTGGGTGCCCTGCCGAATCTCCCGCCCAACACCCTGCCGCCTGTGGCCTTGCCCTTCGATGCCACCGGAACTCTGCCTGTGGGGATTTTAACCGTCACCAATCCCTTCCTCGATGATGCGCGGCAAAAGGACATCGCCCGTATCGAAGTTCGCAACATGCTTGGTGCCGTGAATGGTTGCATCGCCCCCGTCGTCGTCGGGGGGCGCGACCGCACGATCATGATCTACCTCGACCCCCAACGCATGGAGGCCAGAAATCTCGTGCCGATGGATGTCGTCGGTGCTCTTAAAAAGGGAAACCTCATGGTCTCCCCTGGCACGGCTTACTTCGGTGCAAACCAGTTTCTTCTGGATAACAACTCCATGGTCAATCGCGTTGAGGATCTCAACGCCCTGCCGGTCACTTTCGGCCCTACGCAAACCATTTTGCTTCGCGACATCGGAAGGGCGGAGGATGCGGCCACGATCCAGACCTCCCGCGTTCGTATTAATGACGCCAACGAGGTTTTTGTCCCCATCTATCGCCAACGAGGAGCAAGCAGCCTTGGGGTCGTGGAGGAGCTAAAAAAAGCGATTCCTGCCATGGAGCAAAGCCTGCCGAAAGGCACCGTCCTGCGCTTGGTCATGGATCAAACCGTCGCCGTGAGGAAGGCCCTGGGAGCCCTCACTCTTGAGGGGGCTATCGGCGTCGCCCTGGTTTGTCTCATGATCCTCCTTTTTCTTGGCGACTGGCGCATGACGGTCATTGCAACCCTCTCAATCCCACTGGCACTCTGCGGGGCGGTCATCGGGCTGTTTGTGACGGGAAACACGCTGAATCTCATGACGCTGAGCGGTCTCGCCTTGGCCATCGGGCCGCTGGTCGACGATGCCATCGTGGAACTCGAGAATAACCACCGCAACCATCAACTCGGAAAATCCCGACTGCGGGCCGCCATCGATGGTTGCGCCGAGGTTCTGTTACCCGTGCTTGTCGCCACATTCACAACAGTGCTTGTATTGACGCCGCTGGCCTTCATGTCTGGCATCGGGGGATTTCTTTTCCGGCCATTAAGCTTGGCAGTGGGTTTTGCCATGCTGGCTTCGTTTCTCCTTTCCCGGACTTTTGTTCCCATGATGTGCGCCAAGTTTTTGCCCGAGGGGCATGGCGTTGAGGTCGCGCGGTCGGGGGTTTTCTCCCGCTTTTCCATGGGGTTCCAAACGCGCATCGATCGCCTGGGCATGGCCTATGTGGCGGCACTTACTTGGAGCTTGGGAAATCGATGGAAAGTCATCTCCACTGCGGCTCTTCTTTTTGCAGGGTCGCTGTTCTTGCTGCCGCAGATCGGACGCGAGTTTTTCCCCCAAGTGGATTCCGGTCAGATCACGCTCCGGTTGCGCTCGCCCTCGAATCTCGGCTTGAATGCCGCCGAGGAGCGCGTCAAGAGCGTCGAGGCGTTTTTGCGAAAAAACATTCCTGCTTCCGACCTGGAAATGCTC
>VFJO01000236.1 GCA_009886045.1 Verrucomicrobiota bacterium | reverse complement strand
TAGAGAGAAATGAGTTTCCGTGTTAACTCAAATTAACAGAATTCCCGCTGGAATCTCTCGTAACGCGTGGATCAATCCCACGAGGTGACACGATATTTGGAATTTGTAGACACATTCCATACGCCTACCTTTTTCATAATTTCAAAATTAGCTGTTCCGCCGTTTGTAGAAACGTCCACTCTGTTATTGTAATCTGTATCTAAAGCGATGCTGTATGGCGTGCCACTAGTCCAAGGATCGCAGTAACCTTGAGCATTAGTTCCTCCTTTACCCTTTTTCCAAGTTGGAGCTTCTAAAAAGACAATGGCTCTTGGGTTGTTCGCTGCGTCGGCGGCGGTGAGGATATTCATCAAAGCGGAGTTCACTGTTGTCGTGGCATTTCCTGGCAGCTTCCCGTACTCCGTCTCAAAGGCAGTTACTGCGGTCGCAATTTGGACGGCGTTGTTTTTTGCTTGGGCTTTTTTTGCGGAGTCCAATGCACCATTCACTGCGGGAAAAGCCAGCGAGGCGAGGATGGCTATGATCGAGATCACAACGAGCAGCTCGATGAGGGTGAATGCGTGGTGGCGGGTGGTACTTTTCATGTTGGAGGAGCTCATAGGGAAAACTTGGTACATAGAAAAACTTACGGCAAGGCTGCAATCGGTTCGGCAACGAGATCGTAGGTTTGGGCGCCTAGGATTTTAGCATTGATGAAAGTGCCGACTTCGGCGGGTTGGGTGAGGATGACGCGGCAATCGACTTCGGGGGCATCGTGTTCGGTGCGGCCGGAGTTGGGGGCCTCGACGAGGACGCGGAGGGTTTGACCGGCGCGGGACTCGGCCATTTCGCGGGCGATGCGCTGCTGGAGCTTCATGGCTTCGCGGTAGCGGCGGTTTTTGGTGCGCGTGGGAACTTGGTTGTCCATCTTGGCCGCGCGCGAGCCGTCCTCTTGCGAGTAATTGAAGACGCCGAGGCGCTCGAAGCGGGTTTCCTCGATGAAAGCCAGGAGGCTTTCGAAATGCTCCTCGGTTTCGCCCGGGAAGCCGACGATGAACGTGGTGCGGAGACCGATGCCGGGAATGCCTGCACGGATGCGAGTGATGAGATTTTCGATGTGCTCGCGGGAGGTCTCGCGTCGCATGAGCTTGAGCATTTCCGCGTGGATGTGCTGGAGTGGCATGTCCACATAGCGAGCCACATGGGGATTCCGCGCGATGGCAGCGATGAGGCCGTCACTCCAATGCGCGGGATGGGTGTAGAGGAGACGGACCCAAAACTCGCCACCGATCTCGCCGATTTCATCGAGGAGGTGGATGAGAGAAGTGCCGCGCGAAGCGTCCACAGGCTGGCGGGGGCCGGCTTTTTCATCCCAGAGGTCCATGCCGTAGTAGGTGGTGTCTTGACTGATGAGATTGATCTCCTTCACTCCTTCGGCTACCAGGCCACGAATCTCGCGCACGATGGAGTCAATGGAGCGGCTGCGGTGGCGTCCGCGCATTTGAGGAATCACGCAGAAGCTGCACGGGTGGTTGCAGCCCTCGGCGATTTTCACATACGCAGAGTGGTTTGGGGTGAGGCGAAAGCGTGGGGTAGTAAAGTCGGGGATGTAGCGGGATTTTGGAGTGACGAGGTTGAGAACGCTGGACCTGTCCTCTTCGAGCACACGGCGGAAAATCGCTCCAGCTTCGGCAATCTGATCGAGACCGATGAAAGCGTCCACTTCGGGAAGTTCGCCCACGAGGTCGGTTGAGAAGCGCTGAGAAAGGCATCCACTCACGACGATCTTGGCGTCGGGGCGCTTGCCTTCATGGCGCTGGCGGGAGGCCTCGAGAATGGCATCGATGGATTCCTGCTTTGCTGAGTCAATGAACCCGCAGGTATTGACAATGAGCACATCGGCCTCGGTTGGGTCGGACGTGATTTCAAAGCCCTCGGATTTAGCCGAGCCGAGCATGATCTCTGCATCGACGAGGTTTTTGGCGCATCCAAGGCTGATCATTCCAACGCGGCGAATCGGGTGGGTCACTTCTGAGCGCGTGGCTTGTGCGGAAAAATTCATTGCGGGCGTTTCGAGCGGGGAGAAGGCTCAAATGGAGGAAGACTGAATGGCGAGGGCGAGGGCGAAGTTTTGGTGCTGGGGGTCGGAGTGGCTTCGGGCGCAGTCCTCGGGGCTTCGGGAGTGGATGCTGGCGATAGCGATGGGCGCGCTTTTGAAGATGGGGAAACCGCTTTGGGTGTAGTAGTCGTCATGGCAGCGGCAGGCTTGAGAGATGGCTGGGCTCGTTCCAGTTTTTTCCAAGCTTTCCAAAAATAAATCCCAAGAGCGACGAGGATGAGAATGACGAGGCCGGCTCCCACGCCAAAAAGCAGGCGTCGTAGGGATTTGAACTGATCGCCGTGAAGGAACGTCTGCCTGGACAAAAGGACCTCGAGGTATTTGTTATCGGTACTCCCAAAGTTCGTGCTGCCGGGCAGATAGTCGCGAATTTCCTCTAGTGGCACGCGGAGGTAGTTGGCGTAGTTTACCAAAAAAAGTCGCGCGTAGGTGGGATGTGCAAAACTGGAAAAATCATCTGCCTCGATTTGGCTGAGGCGCGATGCGGAGATGCGGATGTCCTTGGCAGCCTTGTCCACTTGGATACCAAGTTTCTGGCGGCGGGCGGAAAGCCGGGCTCCGATGAAGAAATCGCCTTCTGGCTGATGGTCTTTATTATTCAAAATGCAGATTCCTCGTTGAGATCGAAAAGAATTTCGCGATCTTTTGCACCGTCTTTCGGGCCGACGATGCCTCGCTGCTCGAGAATATCCATTACTCGGGCGGCACGTGTATAGCCTAATTTCAAACGGCGTTGGAGCATGGATGTGGAAGCGCGGTTTTCTTGTCGGATGATTTCAAGGCATCTTGTGCAAAGTTCTTCGTCCTCGTCGCTCACCTCTTCCTCTGGGATTCTGGTGCTGGTGAGCTTTTCATGTATGGTCTTATCGAAATTCGGCTCGGCTTGCTTGGATACAAAATCCACAAGACGATGAATTTCTTCCTCAGTAACGAGAACGCCTTGGGCTCGCGTGTATTTTGATGTGCCCGGCGGAAGGTAGAGCATGTCACCTTGGCCAAGGAGTTTCTCGGCGCCATTCTCGTCGAGGATAACACGGCTGTCGATTTTCGAGGCGACTTGGAATGCGATTCGGCTAGGGATGTTTGCCTTGATGATGCCGGTGACGACATCGGCGCGCGGCGTCTGGGTGGCCACGATCATATGAATGCCAGCGGCGCGGGCCATCTGGGTGATGCGTGCGATCGCGCTCTCGACGTCGGCAGGCGCGGTTTGCATGAGGTCGGCCAGCTCGTCAATGATCACGACAATAAACGGCATGCGGTCTGGAACAATGATGTCGTCTGAGCGAGGAACGCGGACAGGAGGCGCCATGGGTTCCTCGTCGGGCAGGTCGGCTTCAAGTTCGCTTGAATCCAACGGGTCAGCCTCGAGCGACTCTGGGTCGGTAATCTCGGCCTTAGGTTGCTCGGATGTGGATTCGGAGAGCTGCTCCTCTGCCAGATTCTTCCCGCTAGCGGGTTCAGGTTTGAGCGCATTCTCCGCATCGAGTTGAGCTTGAGATTTCGGAAGCGGGCGTTCGTTAAAGCCCGAGATGTTTTTCACCTTGCACTTGGCAAAGATGCGGTAGCGTTTTTCCATCTCGTCAACGACCCAGCGCAGTGCGAGGAGGACTTTTTTTGGATCGGTGACGACAGGTGTGATGAGGTGTGGAAGGGAGTTGTAAATCTGCATCTCGACGACCTTCGGATCGATCATGATGAAGCGTAGTTGCTCAGGGGAGTAACGAAAGAGGAGGCTCGCGATGATTGAGTTGATACAAACGCTCTTTCCGCTGCCGGTGGTTCCCGCCACGAGAAGGTGGGGCATTTTGGCGAGGTCACCGATGATTGTGTTGCCGTACACATCCATGCCCAGCGCAAGAGGAAGCTTGGCTGAGGATTCGCGCCAGATGTCCTTCTCGAACAATTCGCGGAGGGTCACCTTCACTTTCTTGGAATTCGCAATTTCGATTCCGACGGTATCCTTGCCAGGGATGGGGGCCAAAATATTGATCCTCTCGGCGCGAGTGGCCCGGGCAATATCGCGTTCGAGTGCCACGATTTTATCCACGCGCACGCCCACATCTGGGTAGACCTCATAGCGAGTGATTGTGGGGCCTTTGGTGATCGTGCCCGGAGTCGCCTTGATGCCGAATTGCGCTAGGGTTTCAATGATGAGGTTTTGGTTGTTTTTGAGTTCCTCACGGTCGAGAGGTTCGCGGTCTGTCTCATCTGGGGCGTCCAGCAAGTCGGTGCTTGGCATGAGATAGTTTTCGAAGTGCACATTGATGAGACCGGGGGGAAATGAATCTTTGGTATCACGGGCGGGCCGAAGTTCGGAAAGCTTCGGCTTTTTAGAAGCTGATGGAGCCGTGGCATCGATGATCTCGGGTTCCGGCAAATTTGCAGGAAAAAGATCCAGCTCGGGCTCGGGAATTTCGATACCTTTCTTACGGGCTTTCTTCTCAAGTTTGTCAGCTCTTTTCTCGAGAGCTGAGCGCTCCTCTTTGAGGCGTGTATCGGCATCCAAGGCGTTCAGGCGGGCCAAACGACGAGCCTCACGCCAAGCCTGAAATGCCTTCCAAGCAATTCGGCTATCCCGAATAGGGCGGGAGGTGACCGCATAGAGAAGGCTAATGAAGTAAAGTGCGAGGAGCAGGAAAAATGAAGATGTTCCGAGCAGGTTATGGATCGCCTTTTCACCAAGCCAGAGTCCAAAAAATCCACCTGGCCCCTCGATGCGGAGATCAGTTTTCCAATCTGTCAAAAAGATCGGTTGGAGTTGAAGGAGGCAGGCTCCGAGTACAACCATGAGAAGCCCCCATGGAGCTTTGTCACGGAGGCGATAACCGGGGAGAAAAAATTTGGCCAGAGCGTAACCGATTGTAACCATCGCAAGCAGATAGGCTGCCCCGCCTAAAAAAAAGAGGGAATATCCCGCGAGAAGGGCACCAAGGGGACCTCCCAGATTGGGATTCGCTCCAACCGATCGGGCCACGGTGCTAATGATCGGAGCCCAACCCGGAACGGATCGGGGATCATAACTGGCAAGAGAAGCGAATAGGTAAACACCTAAAAGTAAAAGTATTAAACCAAATACAAAGGCAGGAATTCTAACTGCTGATGAGCGTTTTGCCATGAAATGGGGCATCATGATGAACTTTTAGGCAAAGTTCAAGCAATCTGACGTATTTCGTTGCCATCATTTCCAAGTGGAAAAAAATCTATGGGAGGCTATTGTTTGACCAAATGCGCGATCGATTGGTTGGCGTACATTGCCTTTGGAAGTACACCCGCATTGCGGGAATCCTTGGATTGGTTGTCATATCTGGCTCTGCCCTAGCCTCGCAAGCGGACTTCCAACTTCCTACAGGCCTTGCCGATCCTTTGCCATTGAACCTCTCGGAGCGTTTGGAAAAAACTGCCAATGCGCAGGCCCTCTACATGCAGGCAATTTTTGAAGAAGAAACTGATGGTCCCGACAGGGCGCTTGAGAGCAAAAGGCGCGTTCTGGTTTTAGACCCTAGCTTTTGTGATTTGGCCTTGGATGTCGCCCAGCATTATCTGCGCCGAGGCGAAATTACTGAGGCGCTTTCGGTCCTGAAGGACGCGTGCAAGGCCTCACCTCGCAATGCCTCGATGCCGATTGCCCTTGCGAACATTTACCTTCGCCAACTCGAGAAGCCGGATCTTGCGGAAAAGTTTGCTCTATTGGCCCATGAGATTTCCTCCAACAGTGCCGATGCCTTTGAGGTACTATGGGAAGTCTACCGTGCCAGTGGCCAAAATAAAAAGATGGAGGGTCTTTTTCAAAAAGCCCTGAAATCTGACTCTAAAGATCCTTCATTTTGGCTCGATCTTGCGGATCTGCGTTTGAGAGATACCAAGCGTTCTCGACGTCCGCTGTCGGAGGGTGACTGGGAAAAAATCCTCGCCTTGGTGGATCGGGCCGCGCAGCACAGCGATAATACTCCGGAAATCCTGTCACGTACGGCAGACTACTACTATGCCTGCGGTGATGCCGCGAGCGCGGCAGAGCTTTACAACGCGGCATTTGAGCAGCAACCCTCATTTCCAAGTCTCAAGGAAAAGCTCGCGGAATGTCACACTCAGACCGGCAATGCTTCCGAAGCAGCCCGCCTTCTCGAGGAGGTCATAGCAGAAACCCCGATGAATCTGGTCGCCTACGATCAGTTGGCTCTCATTCGGTTACGGCAGAATGAGCTCGAAAGCGCTCTCGCGACCATGCGCCAAGCTCTGCTTGTTGCGCCCATCGAACCTCGTCGCTACGAAGACATCATTCGCATTGCCCTGCGCGCCGCAGACCCTCAGACCGCTTTGCTATATGCCAATGAGGCGGAGCAGCGTTTTCCATACCTGATCGGCTTCACACTTCTCCGCGCCATCTCGCTGAGCCAAGCAAAGCAGCATGCCGCTGCACTCATGACCTTCGAGCGGACCCTGATAGAAGCGGCGAATTCAAATCCTGAAATACTGGATAGCGCTTTTTACATGAGCTACGGAGCTGCAGCGGAACAGGCCGGCCACTTCGTTAAAGCGGCCGAGCTCATCAAAACAGCCATAAGCCTCAATCCTAAAAACTCTGCCGAAGCCTGTAATTTCCTTGCCTATATGTGGGCTGACCGGAATGAAAACCTTCCAGCCGCTGAAGAACTCGTGCTCCGGGCGCTAGAGGCTGAGCCAAGCAACGGCGCCTATCTTGACACGCTGGGCTGGGTTTATTTCAAGCAAGGGAGATATTCCGAGTCACTGGCCCAGCTCCTTCGCGCGGCGGAGCTTGTTGATAAGCCAGATCCTATTATTCTTGAGCACATTGGCGATGCGTATGAAAAGCTCGGCAAAATCACAGAGGCTGTCATCTCTTGGCAAAAATCCCATATTTTCTCTCCAGAAAATGGCATTCTAGGCGAAAAAATCGACACCCATTCTTCGAAAGTCGCCAAGCAACCCCAGGCCAACCCCTGAGCTGTTGCCTACTTCAAGTCAGTAAGAATTTTTTCCGCAAGGCCCTTGAAGACGCTCGCAGCCGCGCTATTCGGATGTGCTGCCACCACTGGCCTGCCAGTATCACCCGCTTCGCGCACAAGAGGCTCGATCGGTACTTCCCCTAAAAACGCTACTCGCAGCTTGGCCGCCTCGCGGGAACCTCCGCCGGAGCCAAATATGTCATAGCGTTTGCCATCCCCCGGACACACAAAAAAACTCATATTTTCGACAATTCCAAGCACGGGAACATTCGTCTTGCCGAACATGGAAATGGCTTTGCGGGCATCAATGAGAGCGACCTCCTGAGGGGTTGTAACAATGATGGTGCCTGAAAGCGCGACTGTTTGCACGATGGTGAGCTGGATGTCGCCCGTGCCCGGAGGAAGGTCGAGAATGAGATAATCCAGATTTCCCCAAGCAACCTGCCGCAAAAATTGTTGGGTATAGCGGGTGACCATGGGTCCGCGTAATACAGCGGGGGATCCGTCATCGAGCAGAAAGCCCATTGACATGAGTGAAACCCCATGACGCTCGATGGGGATAATGCGATTTTCATCATCTGCGGTTGGTCTTTCATTCGCACCGCCAAACATGAGAGCGATGCTTGGTCCGTGGATGTCGCAATCGCAGAGTCCTGTCCTCGCCCCAGACTGCGCCAGCGCCAGTGCGAGGTTTGCGGCTACGGTGGATTTTCCCACACCGCCTTTTCCGCTGGCCACAGCAAGGACATGCTTAACGCCTTCGATCCGTGAAGGTCCCACGCCGGTTGGAGAAGAGGCTGGTGCTTGAACATCGATTTTCACGGAAACTCGCCCGACGCCTGCGAGGGCCTGAAGTGCGGCGGTCGCCTCGGCATGAATCGTTTTCGCAATACCCGTGTCATTCGTCGAAAGGACCAACTGCACTCCAATATCCGATCCGCTTACAGCCACATCCCGGAGCAAGCCGAACGATACAATATCACGCGAAAAGCCAGGATATTTCACAGTGCTGAGGGACTGACGAACGGAGTCTTGATTGATGGATGACATGTATTGAGATTTTGCACGGACGCGGCATCTGAGCAAGAGCGATGGATTACAAGTTGCCTCACTCGAATCCCGCGAGTAGCTTTACGGAGTCAGGGGCCATGGACTGAGGACCGACAAACCCCGCCAGGGCAGGAATGCAGCAACGGTAGTCAGCTCCTCTTTGCCGTGGACCTCTGACACCTCCCAACACCTCCATGTGCCGATTCAATAGGGATCGCTCAGCTTTTGCGAAAACCGGAATGGATAGAGGCTTGAGTTTTGCACGACCCCCGCTCAACTTGAGGGCTGTGGAATCCAATATCGAGGCCTCGGTGATCGGCGGGCGCTATGTGATCGACCGCAAGCTCGGCTCCGGCGGCCAAGGTGCCGTTTACCTCGCGTATGACCAACTTTTGACTCGCCATGTGGCTATCAAAAGCGTGCACACGCAAGCCGGTGCGCTCAGCGATGCTGCGGAAGCCTTCGACGAAGCCAAGCTCCTCGCCAGCCTCCAGCATCCTAACATCGTCACGATTTTCGATTTCCTGCCATCAAACGAAAATGTGTTCGTCGTTATGGAATTCATCAACGGCACAAGCCTCGACACACTGGAAGCTCCGATGGACGCCGGTATGTTCTGCCAATTTGCCCGCCAGTGCCTCGACGCACTTGGGGCGGCGCACTCGTTGGGCATGGTGCACCGGGACATCAAGTCCGCAAACATCATGGTCACTTGGACCGAAGCCGGCGACCTGAGGGTAAAGTTGCTGGATTTCGGGCTCGCAAAAGTCATGACGGCGCCCTCCGAGCAAACGCTCGACCACTCGGGTGCGTTGACCGGCTCGATTTACTTCCTGTCGCCCGAGCAACTCAATTGCCAACCGCTCGACCACCGCACCGATTTCTACTCGCTGGGCTGCGTGTTTTACCGTGCCCTGACGCTGCAAAATCCATTCCAAGGCGCTGGGATTCCCTCCATCATCGCCGCGCATTTGCAGCACGCCTTCATTCCGCTCGCCGAGTGTCGGCCGGATTTGCCTGAAGGCCTTGCCGCTTGGGTTGAACAGATACTTTCATTTTCCGCAGACGAGCGTCCGGCGAATGCCGCGGCGGCCCTCGCAGATTTGGAACGGTTGACAAATATGCGCCCAACTCAAAACCAACCTGTGGCGCCGCCCGCACCGCCGCAACCAAGCGCGCCTCCCAACCCCGCTCGCCGTTTTCCTGTCCTCATTATTGCAGCTGCAGCAGTGGCCATCTTGGTACTTGGTGGAGTTTTTGCGGCTCTGAACTTCAAGGGCTCGGGCCTTGACAAAAAACAACGTGCGCAGCGCGAGGCGGGTCCCGAAAAGGAAATGTTCACAGCCGGAGAACGAGGTGGCATCGCACACCGGGTAGGAAAGACAGCAACTGTGACAGGCGAGATCGCTCAGTTCAGCGAAGAAGGTTCGAAGCGGTTCCTCACATTCAAGGGGGTGGAATCGGGGGATGTCGCGCTGTGCTTTGTGAATTCCGATAAAAACGACTTCTCCACGCGGCTCCTCAAAACCTTCGTCGGAGAACAGGTCGCCGCCACCGGCATTGTTTCGAAGAACGGAAAAAGATTGCTTCTGGAAGTGCCGAATATGAGCCAACTTCGCAAACAGGTTCAGCAAGACGCTCCAAAAAAATCCGCCACACCATGAAATTTTCCCTTCGCACCATTGCTCGACTCCTCGCCCTCTTCATTCTCTCCACCTGCCTGTCTTGGTGGTGGTTCAGCGGCGCCGATATGGGCTGGACGAAGACTTATGTTACCACACCTGCCACGGATGAGGTCACTGGAATTCAATACGAGGTCCGGAAAGAAAAATTTGTGCCGGGTGTGGATTTTGTGGTGACCGGAATCGGCTTGTCATTCGTGATTTTTGCAACCAGCTTTCTATTTTCCGCTAAAGATCCAAAAATCCAACAACCATGAAAATCCAAGCCCTCGCAGTCGCCGCACTCCTCTCCACACAAGTCTTCGCCAGCGAAGTCGATTTCGACTTTAAAGACCCCAAAGGCGTCAACAATATCGTCTTCAAACTCGATGCCCCGCTCGAATCCATCAGCGGAACGACCAATGGCATCAGCGGCATCATATCAGCTGACCCTGCGGAACCAGAAGACATCGAAGGAAAAATTATCGTAGATGCTCGCACTCTCAGCGTTCCGAATCCTCTCATGCAAGAGCACATGCTTAGCGCAGATTGGCTCGATACAGCCAAGCACCCCGAGATCACCTTTGAGATCAAGGAAGTGTTGAATTCCAAAAAAGAGGGAAACACAGGCACGGCCGAGGTGAAGGGTATTTTCACGATGAAGGGCATATCGAAAGAAGTGCTGGTTCCCGTCAGTGTCACCTACCTCCCCGGACGTCTCGCTGACCGCACTGGTGGGAAAGTGGAGGGCGATCTGCTCGTCATTCGCACAAATTTCCAGATCAACCGCGGAGACTATGGAATCAAGCAGGGTGAGAACCTCGACAAGGTCTCGGATGTCATCGACATCTCTCTCGCAGTTGCCGGTGCGGCTCCGAAAAAGTGAGCCTAGCCCTGGGCGCTTCATTCACCCTTGAGGCCTCGGAAGGCGGGGCCCGCGCGGCGACAGTCTACACGCGTCGAGGCCCTGTTCACACTCCTGTCTTCATGCCGGTGGGCACACAGGCCACCGTGAAGGCCATGAGCCCCGACGAACTTCGCGGCTTGGGCGCTCAGATCATTCTCGGTAATACCTACCACCTCCACGTGAGGCCCGGAGAGAAGCTCATTGCAAGACTGGGTGGCCTCCACCGCTTCATGTCATGGGACAGGCCTATCCTTACAGACAGTGGCGGGTTTCAAGTTTTCTCACTCGCCAAGCTGCGCAAAATCACCGAGCAGGGCGTGCATTTTCAGAACCATCTCGATGGAACACCCACATTCATCGGTCCAGAGACGTCGATGGAAATCCAGCGCGACCTTGGTTCGGACATCGTGATGCTTTTTGATGAGTGCCCCCCGCACCCGTGCAGCTATGCCGATGCTTCAAAGAGCCTCGACCTCACACTCCGCTGGGCAAGGCGCTGCCGCGATTGGTGGGATGCGCAGCCACCCGAAGGCAGTCCGCTTGTATTTGGCATTGTGCAAGGATCCTCCCACGCTGACCTCCGTGAAAAGAGCGCCCGAGCACTCGTGGAAATCGGATTCGATGGCTATGCTGTGGGTGGAGTGAGTGTGGGAGAGCCGGAGACCGAAATGTTCAAGGCAATCGAAAATGCGATTCCATTCCTGCCGATGAATCAACCGCGCTACGCGATGGGGCTTGGTACACCTCCGCAGATCATTGAAATGATCGCCCGAGGAGTGGACATGTTTGACTGTGTGCTTCCTACCCGTCTCGCCCGCAATGGCACGGCCTTTACCGCTGCAGGAACCATCAATCTGAAAAATGCGCCGTTCGCGGAGGACACTCGACCGATCGAAGAAGGCTGCGGATGCCATAGCTGCCAGAACTTCACACGCGCCTACCTGCGCCATCTGGTGAAAGCGGAGGAAATTCTCGGCCTGAGGCTCATCTCCATCCATAATCTGCACTTCTACATCAACCTTGCTCGCCAAGCCCGCGAGCACATTCTCAAAGGATCATTCCAGACCTTTCGTGAAAAATTTGTCTCTGGCTATCTGAGTCGCGCCGAACTTCAAGACTGAGAACGCTGGCACTCAGCGGCAGAAGGCTTTTGCAAATGCCAACCAAACCTGCCAGCGGGGCACTTTCACACCCGCCCCGAGCGGATGCTGAGCAATGAGATTGAGAGTTTGTTTTGCAAGGTCGAGAGGGAGGGCAGAGGCCGCACGGAGGGCGCGTGGTTGGATGGCGGCGGTGTATTCAGTGCCCGATTGCAACAGTTCGGCGACATGTTGCATGGCGATGTAAAAACGCTCATCGGGAATGTAGATGCGGCCCGCATCGGCATCCGAGCGACGATCTCGCAGAATATTGATAAGTTGCAGGGCTTGCCCATAGCGTCGGGCAAGCGGCAGCATTTCCTCGAGAGGCTTCGTCGAATAATCCGGCACATGCTTGAAGCAAAGGCGCGTCCAAAATTCGCCGACACTTCCGGCGACGAGATAGGTGTACTCCTCAAGCTCTTCGGGGCTCAGGGGAGGGGAGGGGAGTTCAGGCTTCGAGGCCGCAAAACGCTCGACGTCGAAAATCTGTCCTTGGAGAATAATCCGCCACGCGTCGACGATCTCGCTCCGGTCAGGCAGGGTGTTTAGGGCTTCCAGCAAGCGAGGCGTCAGCAGAAGCAATTCACGGTCCGAACCGCTAAGGCCTAAATCCGGCGACTTCTCGGGAAACAGATCGGGCAGTCCACGCAGCAGAGCAATCCGCTGAAAATCGGGTGCGGATGATGCGTCGGCAATCGTATCCGAGGCTCGTGCCAGCATGTAGGCAAGCGAGAGGGCGGGGCGCAGGGAAGCAGGAAGGACGCGAAGTGAAAGCTGGAACGAACGGGCTACCTTCTTGAGTAAGGCCTCGAAAGCGTAAGTGTCCAACACCGTCGTGGTGAGCGGACGCGAGGCAGTTTCCTTGAGACTCACAGCCAGCGACAGTAGGTTTCGGCCAGCGCCCGGGAGACTTCGGCAATACGGGTCTGTGTCTGGTCGAGATATTGGTGGAGGCCCGTTTGAAAAATGCTATCGACCGTGGTGAAGTCAAGGCTCGACCGCAGCATGCCCGAAAGGCGCTCGGCCTCATTGCTGAAGTGCCCCCTCCCGCTCCCGGAAATACTATGAAGAGCCTGATCCAGCTCGCCGACGCAAAACCTGATCGAGCGTGGAAAGTTATTGTGAAGAATCAAAAATCCTGCCACTTCCCAACTCGTGATACGGTCATGAAATAGCTTCAAATAAGCTTCCATCGCACTGCAGGAGCGAAGTACGGCCATCCATTGCGTAATATCCAGGTCTCCGCCGACGCGCTCTCCGCTTGGGAGAAGAACATGGTATTTAAAATCCAGAACGCGCGAGGTGGAGTCAGCCCGCTCGAGATATTTCCCAGCTTGCAGGAATTGCCATCCCTCCCCATGCGTCATCGTGGCGTCTGTGATTCCTTGAAACGAGTGAAAGCTATCAACCATGTTGCGATAGAAGCCAATCGGGCTTTCTCGGAATGCAGCTCGGGCAGCAGGGCTTTGGAGGTGCAGATATAGGCGATTGAGTTGCTCCCACATTTCACTCGATATCTGTTCACGCACGGTGCGTGCATTCTCGCGGGCCAATGTAACGGATGAAAGAATTGAATTGGAATTCGCCTTTTCAAAAGTCATGAACTCCATCACGTCGTCACCATTTAAATTCCCGTGTTGGCTTTGGAAAAGTTCCTGTTCCTCCAAGGTTGATAGGACTGGCATCCAGAGATCGCTGTCCGCATTGCCGTTCTGCATTTCCGAATCGAGTACGAGCTGGGTATTGACGTCCAGAATACGGGCGCAAGACTCTGCTCGCTCGATATAGCGGCTGAGCCAGAAACAGGAATCGGCTACGCGGCTCAGCATTTGCCCTCCGTTTCGTCCAAAACCCAAGTATCTTTGCTGCCTCCACCCTGCGAGGAGTTGACCACAAGCGAACCCTTACGCATGGCCACGCGCGTGAGCCCTCCTGGAACGATCGTTGTTTTTTCGCCCATGAGAATATACGGCCGCAGGTCAATATGGCGGCCTTCAAGTTTTCCGTCGAAATAGCAAGGCGAGCGAGACAGGCTGATAACTGGTTGTGCGATGTAGCCTCGAGGGTCGGCAATGATGGCAGCCCGAAATTTCTCAATCTCCTCGCGGGTGGCCTTTGGACCAATCATCATGCCATATCCGCCGCTCTCATTTGCGGCTTTTACAACGAGGTTCTTAAGGTTGTCCAAAATGAACTTTCGATCCGAATCCACAGCCGAGAGGAAGGTCTCGACATTCGGCAGGATGGGATCCTCACCGAGGTAGAATTTGATCATGGCGGGCACATAGTAATAAGTAACCTTGTCGTCGGCGACTCCCGTGCCAAGCGCGTTGCAAAGGTTCACATTGCCTTCGCGATACGCATTGACGAGACCGGGGACACCTAGAACGGAATCTTTACGGAAGACTGTGGGATCCAGAAAATCGTCGTCAATGCGGCGGTATATCACGTCAACTTTTTGGAGACCTTTGGTGGTCTTCATGTAAACGCAGGAATCGTTCACAACGAGGTCTTGGCTCACGACAATCTCTATGCCCATGGAGCGCGCGAGAAATGAGTGTTCGAAGTAGGCGGAATTATAAATGCCCGGAGTGAGCAAAACAACCGTGGGGTCGGCGTTTTCATGCGGAGCCACATAGCGCAGCACCTCGAGTAGGGCTTGGGGATAGATGTCCACCGGACGCACAGCGTGGCGGCTGAAAAGCTGGGGGAAGACGCGTTTCATCGCTTGGCGGTTTTCGAGAAGGTAGGAAACGCCGGAAGGACAGCGGCCGTTGTCCTCAAGGACCATGTAATTGCCATCGTCGCCGCGAATGAGATCCGAACCGCAGATATGAATATAGATGTCATGCGGCACATCAAAACCAACCAACTCTGGGCGGTAGTGTTTTGCGGTGCGGACGATTTCCATCGGCACAACCCCCTCCTTCACGATTCGCTGGTCGTGGTAGATATCGTGGAGAAACAAATTCAGTGCGCGGAGGCGCTGCTCCAAGCCGCGCTCGAGATGCTGCCACTCCTGTGCTGGAATGATTCGGGGAACCAGATCAAACGGCATGATGCGCTCTGTCCCCTCGTCCCCGCTGTAAACCGTAAAAGTGATGCCTTGGTTCAGATAAGTTTTTTCTGCCAAGGTCCGCTTGGACTCAAACGAGGCTCGATCCATCTCGGCAAACCTCTGAAGGATCTTTGCATAGTGCGTTCGGACGTTTCCATCCGCATCGAACATTTCATCGAAAAATCCCTCTGTTTCGTATTTGCCGAAAAACCCCTTCATCCTTCCCCTCAGCATTGTGCATCAGCCTACAAGAGGAAAGCGAAAATTTAGTGTCCAACAGGCTGAAGGGGATCCTGATTGTAGGGCGTCTGAACACTCGAAAATTTGGGATATACGAAGCGGGAAACCGTCGAGTTTGCACGCGTCACGCCGCGTGCTTTTGTCAGGCCCTTGTCCCGAAGAAAAATGAGAGAGGCCGCTAGGAGCCCGCTTCCCACACCTCGGTTGCGATACTCATGAAGAATCATGGGCCCGCTCAAAAGATGATTCTCGGCATCGGGATTGGAATCCAAGAGAGAAGCTCCAATGACCCTTTGTCCATGAAGAGCGACAATGCAGGAGGGGTCGGGTTTATCGAAGGCCTGCTTCACATAGTGCACCATGCCTTCTTCGAGCCTTCGGCTGATATCGCCCCATGCGGTGTCCATCGCAAATGCTGAGAGCAAAACTTTGAGTGTGGTCTCCTCTTGGCCTCTCTCGGCAGCCCTTAAAACAAAAGGCGGCACCGATGGTACGGGCAATTCCAAGGAGGCAAGCTCCCATTCAAAACAAATCCATGAAATCATTTCAGCATATCTTCAAAGCGAAAGCATAACTGCTATTCAGGGATTCTGAACAAACAATAGCTAACATAATGCAACTTTCTGTGCATCCTCACGAGGCGAAGCTGATTGAAGCTAAGTCAAAGGATGCAATCTTTGCGCCACCAGCATATCCCAGAACCGATCTTTCAGGTCAATGGAAATACCATTTCCACTAACCGAAAAATACTCTTTTCGCAGGCTGGACAAAAAAATCCGCCTCCACTAATCGTAGCAGTCAATTCCCAAAAAATGATCGATACCATCGTAACTGCACTCGGCGACAAGGCCGATTACCTTCTCAAGCACACTTCCAAAACCGTTTCCAAAGACGCTCTGCACCTTCCGGGTCCGGACTTTTTGGACCGCATTTTTGTGCCAAGCGACCGTAATCAGCGCGTTCTTAATAATCTTCAACGCATTTATAATTCCGGTCGTCTTGCCGGCACGGGCTTTGTTTCCATCCTGCCTGTGGACCAAGGCATCGAGCACTCTGCTGGCGCAAGCTTCGCTAAAAACCCTGCCTATTTTGACCCCGAGAACATTGTGAAACTTGCCATCGAAGGCGGATGCAATGCGGTGTGCTCGACATTCGGCGCGCTCGGGAGCGTGTCACGCAAGTACGCTCACAAGATTCCTTTTCTGGTGAAGATCAACCACAATGAGCTCCTCACCTATCCCAATGCCTTTAAAGAAATTCTTTTTGGCAAGGTTAAAACAGCCCACGACATGGGTGCCGCGGCTATTGGCGCCACCATTTATTTCGGCTCGGACGACGCGCATCGTGAGATCGTGGAGGTCGCAGAAGCCTTTGCTTTGGCTCACGAATTGGGTATGGCAACAGTGCTCTGGTGCTACTTGCGCAACCCTGCCTTTAGCATCAAAGGCGATAAAGACTACCATCTCTCGGCCGATCTCACTGGCCAGGCAAATCACCTCGGCTGCACAATCCAAGCCGACATCATCAAGCAAAAGCTCCCCGAAAACAATGGCGGCTTCAAGGCGCTCAACACCGGTGGATCCAGCTACGGTAAACTTGACGAACGCATCTACACCGAACTCACCAGCGACCATCCGATCGACCTCTGCCGCTATCAGGTCGCAAATTGCTACATGGGCCGCGCGGGCCTCATCAATAGCGGCGGAGCAAGTGGCAAAAACGACTTTAACGAAGCCGTCTACACCGCCGTGGTGAACAAACGAGCCGGAGGTACCGGCCTCATCTCGGGACGCAAAGCTTTTCAGCGTCCGATGGAAGAAGGCGCGAAACTTTTGCATGCCATCCAAGATGTGTATCTTTGCAAAGACGTTACTATTGCCTGATCAAGGCAGGATTGGAACAACAGGAACTTAATAATTAAAAGCCACATCTCAATCGGTCGCGTGAGGGAAGCACCCGAAACGCGGCCGTTTTTTTGTCGCAAAAATGGGGGCAGCCGGATTCGAACCGACAACCAAGCGGTTATGAGCCGCCTGCTCTGACCGTTGAGCTATGCCCCCGAAATAAGTCCTTCAGACTTTTAATCTGCCTGCTTTTTTAATTGCCTGCAAGCTCCCCGAGTATGATCGTAGTCTTCCTATGACACTCCAAGGAAAAACAGCTATCGTTACTGGGGGCAATAGTGGTATTGGCCTCGCCATTGTTCTCGAACTCGCCAAGCAAGGCGCAAACATCGTCATTGACTACGTCGTGCACCCCGAAACAGCGGTGGCGCTCGAGCAAGAGGTCCTCGCTCTTGGTGACAAAGCAATCCATGTCCAAGCCGACGTGAGCAAAATTGCCGATCTGCAAAAACTTGTTGATGCCGCCGTCTCTACTTTCGGTCGCCTTGATATCATCGTAAACAATGCCGGTGTTGAGACCCGTACCTCCGTGCTTGATACCACCGAGGAGCAATATCAGCGCGTGCTCGACATCAATCTCAAGAGCGCTTTCTTCGGTACACAAATCGCCGCGAAACAAATGGTAGTGCAAGGTGGCGGCGGTCGCATTATAAACGTGACCTCCGTGCATGAGGACTGGCCGATGCCTGGCAACACAGCATACTGCGTTTCGAAAGGCGGAATGCGAATGCTAACGCGTACGGCGGGCCTCGAACTCGCTCCGCACAATATCCTTGTTACTGCAGTCGGCCCCGGTGCCGTGGCCACGCCGATCAATACCTCCACGATGAAGGATGCCGTATTGCTCAAAAAACTTGACGATGCCATCCCACTTGGACGCATGGCCAAACCCGGGGAAATTGCCAGCGTCGTTGCATTTCTTGCCGGCGAGGGGGCTGCCTACCTCACCGCCACGACGATTTTCGCCGATGGTGGAATTATGCATTCCAGCCCGGGACTCTAGGACTTCTCAAACATTCCACCTCCAAAGCCAACTCGGCATTCTGGGATAAAAATGACTTGCTCCACGCTGGAGGCATGCTCAATTTCTAATGCTCACTTTCTCGCGGAAGGCTCAAAAAACCCAAGCGCAGCTACACCCGCTTACAAATCGTTATTTTTAGATCAGACAAATCCTCAACACGATGCCTGCTGACCACCGTTCCACCGTTGATGTCCTGATCCACTGTCCGGGATCTCACGGAGCCATTCCCGACCAGGTTCACAAACAGGCATCGGCCTTGCACGAATTAGGAATAAAAGTTCTCGTGCTTTGCAGCGCAGGCTACCTCCGCACCCGCGCGGCGGAATATCCAGTCATGACCTGTATGAGCGAGGGGGCGACGCAAGGTAATGGGCTTTTTTCTAGGAAGGTTTCAAAGACGCTGCAGACCATTTGCAACCAGTGGATTTTTGCATGGGAAGTTTACTCCAAGCGGCCGATGATTGTCCTCACAGGCAGCCATACCGACACGCAGTCCGCGTTGTGGATTTGGCCGCATATTCTTTTATCCCGTTTTCAGAAATCTGTTTACATAACTAATCTCCACTTTTCAGCGCGTGACCACACTTTAGGTCCCAAGTGGTGGAACGACCTTTCCTCTCGGCTTTCTTTTAGCCCATTTCGAATTGCTGTTGCTCACAAGCGACAGTCCGCAACCGCTCAACTCCCGCCCCACATCCAGTCGGTTGAAGTGCCTCTTGGTCCTGAAAAAATCACGCCGATCCGAGAAAATCCGAAAACCATCCGATCACGATGGAAAGTTCCCCGAGGCAAAAAAGTTTTTTTGGCTTTTGGAACAATACGAAACCACAAAAACATCGATCTCGCCATTCGGGCCCTCATGGACAACCCGGACGCTCATCTTGTGATTCTGGGCTGTGTCTCTTCGCACAAAGACAAGCCGATGAAATATTATCAGATGCTCGCCAACGATCTCGGCTTGTCGAATAGGGTCTTTATTTCCGATGAATTCGTGGCGGATGAAAAACGGCTCTGCTACTTTCAGGCTGCGGACTACATCCTCCTCACCTACTCGGGCTCTTTTCATTCTCAGACCGCCACGCTCACGACAGCCGTTAATGCGCGGAGACTCGTTCTGGCATCAAGCGGCGACAGTCCCATGGAGGATCTTGTACGATTTTTCGGCATCGGGGTCTATGTCGAGCCGGACTCCAGTGATGCTGTGGCAGACGGCATGGCCACGCTTCTGCACGGCAAACTTTTCGAGCCGGACTGGGATGGCTACGAGGCCCACGCCACATGGGAAATAAATGTCACGTACATGCTTCAAGCCACGTCGGACTACCTGAGCGGAAGGATTCCTCAAAAACGCCAATTCGAGGGTCTAGAGGATGAAGCGCAAGCGATCCCTGAACTTCTCAATGCCCGCCGCCTCAACAGCCAGAAACCACCCCTCAAGAAAGTGCGCGCGGTAGCAGCTAAAAAACCAACCGCCCGAAAAAAAATCCAACCACAGTCTGCGTCCAAGGTTTCCAGCGAGAATATTAACGGCCATGTCTCTGAAAATGGACTGAATGGTCACCCGATTTTCCCAGGTTTTGAAACTTTGGACTCTGCAAAAAAAGACGATGCATTTGATTCCGCAGGACCTGCGACCACTGGCAAACGCCCGCTTTCGGGAGTGGAGAAGGTGAAAACAATTTCACCTCGACGTCGCAAACGGATCGAAAGTGAAGCGGCGCTCTAGATTCCCGAGCTCAAAAGGTCTGAAAATATTCCCTACGCGTGTTGGATCCAAAAATAAACCCTGATCCCTCCACTCGAGAGGAAAAATCAAATATTGGAGGATGGGCTCTGAAGGTACTTCAGATGCTTGTGACAGGAGGTCTCCTGTGGTGGCTTCTGCACGACCCCACACGGCGCACTGATATGGCCACGGCTATCTCGCAAGCAGACCCACTGTGGCTCATAGCTGCAATGGCATCCGCTGGAGCCTGCGAATTTTTTGGCATCATCCGCTGGCAACTTTTTCTAAAGATGCTGCAGCTCCATGTCCCACTTGCTGAAACGACCCGCCTCTTTTTTATCGGCGCGTTTTTCAATCAATTCCTCCCTGGCACGACTGGAGGAGATGTTGTGAGGGTGTTGTATCTCATGCGTGAACATCCGGAGCATCGCACAGCGGGTTTCCTCAGTGTCGCGGTGGATCGCCTTCTGGCCATGCTGGTGCTTGTCGGGATGGGCCTTGCCTTCGCATGGGGACGGTCGGACTGGTTCGCCCGCAGTGTCGCCGTAGGCCACACGATGAACATCTTCGCCATCGTGCTTTTTGTGATGGCAATCGGTCTCGTTGCATCGTTTCTGCTCACCAAGCGTCAGTTGGTGGAACGCCTTCCCGCCCGACTGCCATTCCGTAGCGCCATCGTGAAGCTATCCACACTTTGGCAACTCTGCATCGAAAACCGCCGCGAGGCTCTCTTGGGCGCATTTTACACGATTCCCATGCTGGTGACGTTTTTTGCTGCATTCTATTTTGTGGCTCGAGCTTTCACTTCAAAGGTGGACTTGCTGGATATGATGTCGATCATGCCCTTGGTGACCGCGATTTCCGCTCTCCCGATCAGCTTGAACGGGATCGGTGTTCGCGAGGCGCTGCTTGACGAGTTGCTCCATGAACTCTGCGGAGTGGCAAAAGGCACGGGGGTACTCGTTTCAATGACTGGGATGGTTGTTTATCTCATCTGGGGGCTGCCTGGCGGGTGGTTCTACCTCTCGAGGAAACGCCGTGACGCATCGCAAAAGCTGTGAGCGCGCCTTGGTTCTCATTCAGCCTGCCAGATTTTTCGTACGCCTTCCTCAGCGTTTTGCTCGAGGGTTTACCTTTCATCCTTCTTGGTACGCTGCTCTCCGGGATTATTGACCAATTTCTCCCATCCGCCCTGATGACCCGCTTGCTGCCTCGAAATGCATTTTCCGCTGTGTGCCTTGGTGGATTGCTTGGCTTGGTTTTTCCTATGTGCGAATGCGGTATTGTGCCGGTGATCCGCCGCCTGATTGCTAAGGGGTTGCCTGTCTCGAGTGCGATCGCCTACATGCTGGCCGCACCGATCGTGAATCCTATCACCGCTCTCAGCACGTATGCGGCGTTTCGGGGTCAGGGGGCCGCAGAATTCACCGCATTGCGGCTTGGCCTTGGTTTCTTCGTCGCCGTGCTCGCAGGCCTTGCCGTGCTGAATCTCCCGATTGGAGCGGTGCTGAAAAAAACCATCCTCGAATCGGTGACGCTCTCAGGTCTCGCAGGAGACGGCGGCCCGTCAGCCCAACCCTTCCTTCGCAGGCTCATCGGCGCGATGGAGACCGGCGTGCGAGATTTTATGGATGTGATGGTTTATTTCATCCTCGGTGTCGGAGTCGCCTCGCTATTCAGCACAGCGGTGAATCAGGAAATTTTCTTGCCGCTTTCGCTTGATGACCGCCTGGCGATTCCGGCGATGATGACGCTCGCGGGAGTTCTCTCGCTGTGCAGTTCCTCGGATGCCTTTATCGCGGCCACATTTGTCGCCTTTCCAGCTGTTGCCAAACTCGCTTTTCTGGTGTTCGGTCCCATGATGGATCTCAAGTTGGTGTTCATCTACAGCGCTGTCTTCACCCCGCGCTTTGTGGCCACGCTGGCCATCGGGCTTTTCGTTATCATCGGCTTGCTCTGCCTGCGGTTGGCCGTTGTCCTACCATGACCGGCATCCTTTCAC
>VFJO01000010.1 GCA_009886045.1 Verrucomicrobiota bacterium | reverse complement strand
GTATCGGGGGTTCGAATCCCTCCCCATCCGCTCCCTTAGAATCAACGATTTACGAGGTGAGTGTAACACGAGTATCACACGAGGGGGCTAGTATGAGCGTTGATGACGAATATCACGCTCACAAGCGCAGGGAGGAGGCTCGCAGAGTCCTCTAGAGCTCAAATCCCGCGTTCTGACGCTTAATTTGTCGGTTTTGAATTTTGCTGATCTTTCCGAAAGATGCGCCGCAGGGGGTGTTCATCGAGCACGTTATCTTTAAGCCCGCCGAGTTTCGTGGGGTCGTAGAGTTGGATGCCGACATAGTAGTAGATTGGACATACGGGAAGTGCACTCTGAACGAGGAGATCCTCCGCTCGGCGCAGGATTTCAAATCTGCGAGCCGGATCGAGTTCTTTGGTGGCTTCGGCGATGAGGGAATCGTAGGCTTGGCTTGTCCAGCCGGTCCGGTTGTTGCCTCCGCCTGCGAGGAACATATCGAGGAACGTATTCGGATCAGGATAGTCGCCGACCCAACTGGAGCGGGCGATATCATAATCGAGCAGGGATAGGGAGTTCAGATACACTTTCCACTCCTGTCTCTCGAGATTCACATTCACCCCGAGTGCGCTGTGCCACATGCTTTGGAGTTCCACTGCGATGGCCTCGTTGAGTTCGCTTTTGCTGTAAAGATAGCGCACATTGGGGAAATTCTTCCCGCCGGGAAAGCCCGCTTCTGACATAAGTCTCGCGGCCTCGTCGGGATCAAATGCCACGCCATCCGTGCCCTTGTAGCCAGGTATTCCGGGCGGCACAAATCCGGGGGCGGGGAGTTCTCCGGCGCGGGTTATTTTTTCGACGATGCGCTTTTTATCCACTGCTAAGGAGAACGCGCGCCGAACGCGTTCGTCACGGAACGGACCCCGCTCGCAATTGTAGCGGAGAAAGTAAATGCCAAGAAATGGAGCTGCATGAAAATCTGGACGCTTCTTGAGATCGTCCAGCAGCGCTGGGGGGGCGAGGCCCTTGTCCATGACGAGATCTGCAAGGCCGCTGGCATAAAAGTTAAACGCCACATTGGCATCCGAGATCGGCAGCACGTCGATTGTTTCCAATGCAACTCCTGCACGGTCCCAGTAGTGCGGATTTTTCTTTAGGCGGATTTTGTCATTGATCCTCCAGTCCTCGAGCCTGTAGGCGCCATTGCTGATGATGTGAGCGGGCTTCACCCAGTTGTCTCCGACTCGTTGAATGAGGGCGACTGGCACGGGATGGAGTGTGGAAAAAGCGCAAAGCTGGATGAAGTATGAGGTCGGATTTTCCAGCTCCACAACGAGTGTGTGCGCATTCACCGATCGCACTCCGACCTCCGCAAAATCGGTGATACGGCCTTCGGCAAACGCTTCGGCATTTTTTATCGGGTAGAGCTGATAGTTGTACTGGGAACCCGTTTCTGGGGTGAGTGCACGTTTCCAACTCGCGATAAAATCTCCTGCCGTGAGGGTGGACCCATCACTCCATTTTGCATCAGGTCTGAGATAAAATGTATAGATCCGTCCATCCGGCGAAATCTCCCAGCGTTCTGCGACCCCAGGTATAGTATGGCCATTTTCATCATAGGCGCAGAGTCCCTCGAACAGCGCGTTGACGACACGGCTCTCCGGTTGACCCGTAATAATGGCCGGATCCAGCGTCTCGGGTTCCGCTCCATTTACGAAAACCAAATCCGAGCGCGTAGCGGCATCTCGGCAGCTTGTGAGGGCCAGCCCAAGAATTGCCATGCAAATCCAGCTCGCGGGACGTAAACTCATTGCACTATGAAAGCGGGATTCTGCCTCTCTGCAATGTTGATCACTCTCGCGCTTGCGGGCTGTGCCTCGCGTCCGCCGCTTGCTACCGTTCCAAATGTTGACCTCCAGCGCTACGCAGGCCGATGGTTTGAGATCGCAAAATATCCCAATTGGTTTCAGGCAGGCTGTGTCGGCGATATCAGTGCCGAGTACACGCCGCAGCTGGATGGTCGCGTAGAGGTCGTTAATCGCTGCCGCCAAAAAAATGGCACATTCCGTGAGGTGAGGGGATATGCCACCATCGTACCCGGATCTCATGATTCAAGACTCCGCGTCCGTTTTGCAGGGAGTCCACTGGCTGGCGACTATTGGATCATCGGCCTTGATGAAAAAAACTACACTTGGGCCCTTGTGGGAGATCCCTCGCGTCAATTCCTCTGGATTCTTGGACGCAAGCCCCAAATGAGCGCAGGGGCTTATTCGCGCATCGTTGCCCTTGCTGTGAAACTCGGATATTCGGCAGAACGTATCAGAGCCACTGCGCACACCTCCAATCCATGAAAAATGACTTCCAAAGAGCCCTTCGCTACTTGCGACGTGCCTGTTTTTTGAAATGCCCAGAGTGTGGCACGAAACCCGTGTTTTTACCGATTTTAAAGACCCGCCGGCTGAGCGATTACTTTACCCCACTCGATGGCTGTCCTCGTTGTGGCTATGCCTATGAGCGGGAGACCGGGTATTTTCTGCTGTCCATCTGGGCGATCAACTATGGCTTCGGCAGCATCCTGGGGATTGCGATCTATTGCTACCTCGAGTGGAACTACTACCTCCCATTGCCCCTTCTCCTCGTTGGAGTCATCACTCCCGTCGTGCTTTTTAATTTCCTCTTCGCGCGCCACTCAAAGGCCTTCTTTCTGGCTCTGGATCATTATTTCGACCCGCACACTAAAGACGGATCAGGGGGAGATGGAGGGAGCGGAAAGGGAAATCCGCCGCGCAATCCGATCCCCGCGCCTCCAGTCAATGCCCCACAACCCGTGGAGCCCGCCGTGCCAGTGTGATCGCCGAACACTTTCGAGTTTCTTTGTAAAAAAACGAGGGAGGGTTAAGTTCTTCTTTTTTAGAACTGTGTCGAGACTCCGTGCAGTGACTTGAGGCAGATCTGCACCTCATAACAGGAGAAGACTATCGCGCTGGCAGCCGATCTGCGTAAAGTTGACTCGGGCCGTCCCAGGCCCCCACTGCGGCGCAGGGGATGCTTTTGTGATGCCAGTTAGTCATTGGATCCGGAGAGATTGCGAAGGGACTCCAAATCCCCACGAGCCAGGGCGAGCTTCTTGGCGCGAGACCATTTCTTGATTTGCGCCTCTCGTGATCTTCCGGATGGAAAATCGGGGTGGATTTCGATCCAGAGAAGTGAATCAGGAGGATCTGCTTTTGTTGTTCGGGCGGCAGTGCCTCTCTCATGATCGCAGAAGCGTTTTTCACAATCAACCGAGCAACCGACGTAAAGGCCTCCGCTTCGGAGGTGCAGGATGTAGGCACATGGGATGCCCCTCGACAAGCTCGGAACCGTCCTACGAGCCTGATTCGAACAATGAAATCTGACCGGACTCCATCTATTCAATCCCGGCCGAAGGCCATGAGCAAGCGAAGCTCGTCGAATGGCTCCTGAGGTAGGACTCGAACCTACGACCAATCGGTTAACAGCCGACCGCTCTACCACTGAGCTACTCAGGATTGAAAAGGGATCGTTAATTAAGCGCGCCGTAGGCTTGTTGACAAGAGGAAAAATCAATAAATGCGATGCGCCAACCGGCGCGGAGATTTCATGTCTCTTCTTGCGGCACAGGTTCTGGCAAGGACTCGGCCTCGTCGTTGAAGAGAGCTTCCGATGCATCCTCTGGCGCGGATTCGACATTGCGGAGTTGGCGTTGCATGGCGCGCGTGCGTGTTCCGACCTGGTCGATTTCGTTGGTTGCGGATTGGAGTTTGTTTTTCACTTTTTCCAGCACACTGCCAAATTTCGAAAATTCGGTTTTCACGGCGCTGAGAGTTTGCCAGACTTCGCTGGACCTTTTTTCGATGGCGAGTGTGCGAAAGCCCATTTGAAGACTGTTGAGGAGGGCGACGAGTGTTGTGGGACCGGCTATGAGGACCCGGTAGTCGCGTTGCACGCCTTCGGCAAGTTCGCGGCGGCGGAGAACCTCCGCGTAGAGCCCTTCGGTGGGAAGGAACATGATTGCAAAATCGGTTGTCGCTGGAGGGTTGAGGTATTTTTCTCGAATGTCCTTGGCGCTTGATTTGATGCGAATCTCAAGTTGCTTTGCGGCATTCTCAGCTTCGGTTGTGTCACCATTTTCGGATGCTGTCAGGAGGCGTTCGTAGTCCTCTTTGGGGAATTTTGCATCGATGGGGAGCCAGACTGTTGAGGCGTCATCCGAGCGCCCGGGCAACTTCACTGCGAATTCGACGCGTTCGAGCCCTCCTTTGGTGGCGACGTTGGCCTCGTATTGCTGCGGGCTGAGAAATTGCTCGAGGATTGTGGCGAGTTGGAATTCCCCCCAGGCTCCACGGCGTGTCACGTTTGTCATGACTTTCTTCAAGTCGCCGACGCCCTCGGCGAGGCTTTGCATGCCGAGCATCGCGGTTTGGACTTTGTCGAGATTGTCGCTCACGAGTTTGAATGATTCGCTGAGTCGGCGTTCGAGCGTGGTCTGGAGTTTTTCCTCCACGGTGGCCCGCATCGCTTCGAGCTTGGTATTGTTGTCCTGCTGCAGGCTGGTGAGCTTCGCTTCGACCGATGCGCGCAGTGTTTCGAGCTTTTCGCCATTGCTCTGTGTGAGTCTGTCGAGTTGGTTTCGAAAGCCCTCGAGTTGTTGATTCTGGAGTTCAAAGGAGGATGTGACTGAGCGCTCGAGAGAATCGCGCAGGGTGTTGATGGCGGTGGACTGCGTGACGAGTGCTTCGCGGGCGGCATCGGAATGCTGACGCAGGGCGAAGTCGAGGGTATGGGTGAGTTCTTGGCGCGAGGCTGTCTGCTGGAGTGCGAGCTGATCGCCCAAGATCTTTGCGAAGTCGGCACGATCCTTTTTGCGGAGGGCGACGAGAAATAACGTTGCTAGGAGGGTGAGAATCGAGGCAGCCAGTGCGGCGAGAGGGAAAAATTCCATAGTCCCAAAATCCATACAGCAAAGTCGCAGTGGATTCAGCAAAAGTTCCACCCTCGATTTTTTAGGAATATTCTTGATCAAAACGTCTGCGTGCCAAACCTGTGACGATGTTTCGACTTCTGGCTGTGTTTTTTCTTTTTGGTGTCTTTGCCGCGAGCGCTGAGTTGCAACGCGAGTATATTCTCGTGAGTGGGGGGCCATCTCTGCAGGAGTGGGAGAAGTTTAAGGCCGAACCTCATGACCGCTGGTGGGGAAACTTTATCCGCGCCGCGAGGGTCCGGATTCAGGAGATCCAGACAAAAGCGGGGCCGTCAGCGAACATCACATGGCTTGTCCACAAGCCCAGCTATGCCCGCCGCGCGGCGAGGCAGGATCAACAGGATCTGCTCGCAAATATTCTTTCGGTGCGAGATAAATATGGAGTCAATCTGGTCTGGTTTACGGAAGGTGATGAGGTCATCGACTACCTCAATAGCGGCCAGCCCCGCGATCGCATAAAAATTGCCGATTTCGAATATTACGGCCACTCAAACAGGGCGTGTTGGATGTTTGATTACAGCAATGAGATTGATAGTGGATCGAAGAGCTGGATTCACGAAAACGACCTTGGCCGTGTGCGGCGTGACATCTTCACCCGCGATGTATTCATCAAAAGCTGGAGCTGCCACACTGCGGAAAGCATGAGCAAGAAATGGAAGAAAGCCACTGGGAAGAGAATGATTGGGGCTGTCGGCAAGACGGACTACTCGAATGGACACCTGCGCAATTGGACGCCGGGGCTCAGTGCAGGCTCGCGTTGGGGCGGGTAGGGGCGGGTAGGGGCGG
>VFJO01000253.1 GCA_009886045.1 Verrucomicrobiota bacterium | reverse complement strand
TGCTCCGTGCAATCAAGTCCCTATCCGCCGGCATCGAACAATCCGACGGCTTTCACAAAGCTCTCCTGCGCTACTGCTGCTACGACCAGCGAAAACGCCCAAACTTTTCCGAAAAATGGTCCAACCTTGCTTAACTTGACGCGCATGCCCTCTTGGGCGAAAAGAGCGGGAGCGAACGAGTCAACATTGGGAGGGGGAAGGAGCGAGCCAAGGGACACAGAGGGCACGGAGGGATTCGCTGTGCGAATGGGGCAGGACAAAAACAAAAACTCTGCAAGCACGGATTGGAAAAGGTTTTTTACCACGGAGAACACGAGACACACGGAGTAAAAAAATGGAGCGATGGGTCTGGAGAATTGACGCAAATAAATTACTCGGAGGCGATTTTTTTGAGGAACCTGCTCTTGATACCAAGCAGTGTAGCCGCAGCGGCCATTTTTACGTCTGCCGTGATCAATTCTGAAGAGCCCAATTCCAAGGCAGTCGCAATATGAATCCCGTCAAGCGTTCGCAAAAAAACGTGGGGCTGCGCTTGGAGGGTTCTCGCTGCAATGTCCTTGGTGCAGGCCTTGATATCGATGCCTAACGGAACAAGCAGATAGCGCCCTCGCTGCAGGTCGGTTTGAAACTGGGAAAGCACTTTAGCGGAACTCCCACTTGGAATCTCTCCCCTGGCTTCCTTCGCATGGACGGCAAAAGTCATTTCAAATTCCAAGATAGAGCTGGAATGGATTTGCCCCTTTTCTAAAAACGCCAACTCGGCGACTTGGGATGAAATCTCCTCTGGTGCATAGAGCGCCAACACGCAGGAGGTGTCCCAGTAAGCGGCTTTCACCAACGATCCTCCCGCACTTCATCAAGCGCGCTTGGTTTTTGGTATGTCGAGGGTTGCCCTAAACTCAAGCGGAGAGCGCTCAACTCGCGCAACCAATCTGCGGTATCGGATCGGGGCTCCGATACAGAAAGAATGCGGGCCTTGGGTTGACCATGAACCGTGATCAAAATCTCCTCGCCGGAGCTGGCAAGGTTGACCAACTCGCTCAATCGGGTCTTGGATTCACGAAGGGTTGCAATCATGTGACTACAATGGTTCTTTTTTTGATTTAATCAAGGGAAATGTTATTTGTTTGGGGTCTTGTCCAGTTTAGAGGGGAAAATGGCGAGTTTGCGTTAGCAGAATTGAGTAAATGTTATCACTTCGATGATTGAAACGCCACTCCGATTCTTTGAGGTGAATGAGGAATTTTTCCTTCCGGACTCCGCGAAGTTTTGCCATGCGAAACTTCGCAT
>VFJO01000052.1 GCA_009886045.1 Verrucomicrobiota bacterium | reverse complement strand
TTTTCCTGAGAATGAAATGCAGGAAACTCCAACTCCAAAAGATGCCGCAGGCGTGTGGCGGGGTTCTCCAATACACGGCGCGCCACGTTCAGCCTTGTTGCCCGATCCCCATCACCTTGAGCCTTGTCGGGGTGCGATGCTGCCATGAGTGCATGGTGCCTGAGTTTTACCTCCTCGGCATCAATCCACGCTAGGCGAGGGATTCCGAGTTCCTCAAAGTGGTCGTTCACGCCGAGAAACTCTCGCCACAGGAACAATGGGCCACGGCATTCGGATTCGTAACCTTGAATCCGCCCTTCTGCAAATCGTCGCTGAAATCAAGTTCAGACCCACTCACAAAAAGCGCGCTTTTAGGATCCACCACCACACGGACTTGATTCGACTCGACCATGATGTCTCTGTTGGCTGGGCCATCCACAAGGTCCATTTTGTACTGAAGGCCTGAGCAGCCGCCGCCAATCACCGCCACGCGCAGAGCGCCTTGAGGACGGCCTTGCTTGGTGAGAATCGAGCGCAGACGATTGCTCGCCGCATCCAGAACCCGGATGAGTTTTTCGTTACCGACTCTGAATTGGACAGCTTCCATTGATTATTAACAATACACCAGTTTTTCAACGCCGCGATGGCATTGCAGGGCTTACACGATAGAGGCCGGGATCGCTCCACTCGCCTGGAAAGCCGTAGTCAAACGGGGCTGCGCCCCAGAAGAAAGGGTCGTTGAAATACGGATGGCTGTCCCACTTGCTGCCGCCGACCTGGCTGCGCTTCGAGGCTTCGTAGTAGCCAATGGACTGGCCGAGGTAGTTGACGAGGTCGGAACCCGCGCCGGCATTCGTGAGTTGTTCTAGCTGGGCGGTGGTAAATTTGTAGGGCGCTTTTGTGCTCTTGAGGTAGGCCACGATGGCGTTGTCTGAAACCCCGGCCTTAACCAAACTCATGATGTCATCAAAATCCAAGATCCGTCCGTTTTGTACCCGCTTCTGAGTCGCTGAAGGAACACCGCGTTGCCCCATTTGTGCAATTATCCCCGCTGGTGCAGAAGATGGTTGCGTTGTGGAGCAGGAATTCAAAAATAGGGAAATCCCGATGCAGGCAAGGAAAAGAGTAAGCGTTTTCATAAGTCTATTCTCCCAAGGGCTCCAAGCTTTGCACGGCTTTTGTTTCGTTGAGTGCCATTTTTCTTAAGGAAAAGACTGTTGACAGATCGAGGTATGTTTGGTAAAAATACCAAACAATTATGGACATTAAAGCATCCCGCCTTTCTGCCAAAGACAGGTCTGTCATCGTCAAAGCTATGGCCCATCCTACGCGCCTGCTTGTTATGGACGTCCTCACGCAAGGCGAGAAATGTGTGAATGATCTCACGAATCTTGCAGGATGCGATGTCACGACTCTCTCGAAGCATCTCGCTGTGATGCGCCGTGCGGGATTGCTGCAGTGTGAAAAGCGTGGGGTAAGTGTCTTTTACGGGATTGCCTGTCCGTGCTTCCTCGAATTCTTCCGTTGTATCGACCTCATCAAACTCAATCAAAGCCTGCAGCAACGCTGTGAGGCTTGTTAGACAGGCCATATCATTGGCGAAAATACCAAATATCCTTTTATGAAATCCAGCTCCTTTGTTGCCTCCCTCAAACAAAATCCCACCCTCACCCTCAGATTCGTGCTTCCAGATGCCGGACTCATTCCCGCGCACGCGCACATCACCGAGGTAGGGCGAGTGGATAAGACCTTCTTCGATTGCGGTGCCACTTTCCGCAAATCTTCATTTCTCTGCCTGCAAGCTTGGGTAGCCGACGATACAGACCACCGCCTGCAGGCTGGCAAACTGGCCGATATCATCGACCGAGCTGATCCGCTTTTCCAAGGTGATGACCTCGATGTGGAGTTGGAATACGAGGACGGGCTTATTTCGCAGTTTCCCGTTCATTCTGTATCGATCGACGGCGAGTGGGTAGTGATCACTCTTGGCACGAAGCACACCGATTGCCTTGCCAAGGATATTTGCCTTCCGCCTTCGAATGAGCCCGATGGTTGCTGCTCCAGCTCTGGCTGCTGCTGATTTTTTAAAAAGTTAAACATGACCACCAAACCTCTCATTCTCATCCTCTGCACAGGAAATTCCTGCCGCAGTCACCTAGCTGAAGGCATCCTGCGGGCTGCTGCGGGCGACCTCATCGAAGTCGCCAGCGCCGGTTCAAAACCTGCTGGCTATGTGCATCCCAAGTCGATCGAAGTGATGAACGAAATTGGCATCGACATCAGTTCGCACCACTCGAAACATCTCGAGGAGTTTTTGAACCGCCCTGTTGATACGGTCATCACCGTCTGTGGAAACGCCGATCAGGCTTGTCCGATGTTTCCTGGTCAAGTGCATCGCCACCATTGGGGTTTCAGTGATCCCGCCCATGCTGTGGGTTCCGAGGAAGAGGTTCGTGGTGAGTTCCGCCGCGTTCGCGATCAAATCCGCCTCGTCTTCGAAGCATACGCCGCTGGAATCAGGCGCGAGACGAAGCTTGAGCGATGAGTTTTTTTGCTTTGCCGGTGGCGCGTAAGTTTTTGGCTGAGCTTATCGGCACGTATGCCATAATTTTTGCTGGAACCGGCGCCATCGTTATCAATGCAGAATCCGGTGGTGCAATCACTCATCTCGGGGTGGCCCTTACCTTTGGGTTGATTGTGTTAGCCATGATCTACACCCTCGGCGATGTGTCTGGTGCGCACATGAATCCAGCGGTGACCTTGGCTTTCGCCGCTGCGGGGCTTTTCCCATTCACTGCTGTCTTGACTTACCTCGCTGCCCAATTTTCAGGAGCATTGCTGGCGAGCCTCACGCTTTACCTTTTATTTCCGCAAAGCGCAAATCTGGGCGCAACTCTTCCTGCCGGAGCCCCAATGCAGTCTTTTGTGCTCGAGGTGATTTTGTCTGCGATCCTGATGTTCGTCATCCTGAATGTCTCCCACGGCGCCAAAGAAAAAGGAATCACCGCTGGGATTGTGGTTGGGTCGGTGATCGCGCTCGAAGCGCTCTTCGCAGGCCCCATCTGTGGGGCCTCCATGAACCCCGCCCGTTCCCTCGCCCCGGCCATCGTCTCCGGTCATCTCGAGCACCTCTGGATCTACCTGGTGGCGCCTGTCGTTGGGATGCTGATTGCGATTCCGCTGTTTGGGGTGGTTCGAGGTCCCTCAAAAATTTGAAACCTTTTGCAGTGCGTGGAGTGATCCCTTTGCGCGCCCCTCGTCGAGGACGGCTGCAGCCAAGGTCCATCCTTCGTGGAGATTCGCTGCCGCTCCAGCGACGACCAACGCTGCGGCTGCATTGATCTGAACGGCCCGCCGCCTTGCTCCACGATCCGATCCATCCAGAATCGAGATCAGGATTTTTGCGTTTTCGGCGGCGTCGCCACCGAGGAGGGCTTCGGGTGCGATATCGGTGATTCCGAGATCTTCAGGATGGATTTCAAACTCGCTGAGAAAATCTTTTTCGAGAGCCATGACCATGGTTTTGCCGAGAGGCGAAACTTCGTCTATCCGGAGCCCATCGGGACCTGTTCCGTGAACTGCCCAAGCGCGTGTGCGGCCCAGGTTTTTGAAAACTTCGGCGTAGGTCTTGACGAGGTTGGGATTGAATACTCCTGCAAGTTGGAACTCCGGACAGGCGGGGTTCAGCAGGGGGCCGATAATGTTGAAAACACTGGCACTGCCGCGTTGGGCGAGAAGCTTTCGTACAGGCGCAACGGCTCGAAATGCGGGATGGCAGGCAGGAGCGAAAAGAAAGCAGCAACCGGCCGATTCGAAGACCGTGGCTAGGGCATGCGGGGGCAGGTCGATTTTCACACCAAGGGCCTCAAGCACATCGGCACCGCCGGATTTTGAGGTGATGCCGCGATTCCCGTGTTTGACGACTCTGACTCCTGCTCCAGCCACCACGAACATGGAGGCCGTCGAGATGTTGAAAAAACCGGTACGATCTCCGCCTGTGCCGCAGACATCGATGCAACCCTTGCCCGAAAACGGCAACTTTACAGCGCGCTCGAGCAGGACCACGACGAAGTCCGCGATTTCCTCAGCTGATTCGCCGCGCTTGTGCAGGGTTTCCAAGAAATCGGCCCGAACTTGGGTGGACTGCCCCTCATCGAGGAGCAAGTCACAGGCTGTCTGTATCTCGGAAAGGGTGAGGGGATCTCCCTCCTGTGCTCTTCGTATCAGGCTGGGCAGCGTCATCCCTCGTGAATATCAAGCCACCTTGACGGGTTCGAGTTTCCAGATTTCTTTCGCGTATTCTCTGATCGTGCGGTCACTGGAGAATTTTCCAACACGTGCCGTATTGAGTACGGCCATTTTTCCCCAGCGGGCCTTGTCTTTGAATGCATGGGAGACCCTCTCTTGAGCCTCGTTGTAAGCTGCAAAGTCGGCGAGGCAGAGGTATGGGTCGTGGTAAATCAAGTTGTCGCGCAGAGGAGTCAGGATGTCGGCGCTTTCATTTTCTGTGAAATACTCCGAGCCGAGCCAATCAATAATTGCGGCCAGTTCGGGATTGGCGCGGTAGTAGTCGCCGGGGTTGTAGCCTTTGGCTATCAGCTCGTGCACTTGTTCAACGGTATTGCCGAAGATGAAGATGTTTTCCTCACCGACCTCCTCGAGGATTTCCACATTCGCGCCGTCCAATGTGCCGATGGTGAGAGCGCCATTGAGTGCGAGTTTCATGTTGCCAGTCCCCGAGGCTTCTTTTCCTGCTGTGGAAATCTGCTCCGATAGATCGGCTGCTGGAACGATGCGCTGGGCCAGCGAGACGCGGTAGTTCGGCATGAAGGCAACCTTGAGCTTGTCCTTGATACGCGTGTCTGCGTTTATTTTCGAACCCACGGCATTGATCGCTTTAATGATCCGCTTAGCCATCTCGTAGCCGGGAGCCGCCTTGGCTGCAAAGATGAAGACGCGTGGCGGGATGTCGAGGTCGGGATTGTCCAAGAGGCGTCGGTAAAGTGCGAGGATGTGTAGCAAATTCAAATGCTGGCGCTTGTATTCGTGAAGTCGCTTGATTTGAACATCGAAGAGGGCAGATGGGTCCACCTTCACTCCGCATTCATCGAGGATTCTTTTAGCCAAGCGGACTTTGTTGGCGTGCTTGACGGCCATGAATTCCTCTCGGAATACGGCGTCATCGGCAAGTGGCTCCAATTTGCGGAGCTTGTCCAAGTCGCGTTCCCAACCATGGCCGATGTGGCGCGAAATGAGATCCGCAAGTCGTGGGTTGCAGGCCACTAGCCAACGACGAGGAGTGATGCCGTTCGTTTTGTTTTGGAATTTCTTTGGATAGAGGGCGTCGAATTCCGGGAAGAGATGCTCCTTGAGAAGTTGCGTGTGGAGTGCGGCCACTCCGTTCACCGAATGGCTTGCCACAACGCTGAGATGCGCCATACGGACCTTCTGGTCTTGGCCCTCCTCAATGAGGGAAAGGATTCGTTTTTTCTCCGTATCGCCAGGCCATTTCGTTTCGACTTCATCAAGGAAAAATTTGTTGATATCGAATATGATCTGCAAGTGACGTGGGAGTACCTTTCGGAAAAGACTCACGTTCCACTTCTCGAGTGCTTCTGGCATGAGCGTGTGGTTTGTGTAGGCAAATGTGCGGCGCACGATTCCCCAAGCTTGCAGCCATGAGAGTTCTTTCTCATCGATCAGAAGGCGCATGAGTTCCACAACGCCTACTGCTGGGTGAGTGTCGTTCAGCTGAATGGCGACTTTTTCCGGGAAGGTTTCCCAGTCGGCATTATCCTTTTCAAAGCGGCGAATAATATCGCGAAGCGAACACGCGACGAAGAAGTATTGCTGGATGAGGCGGAGTTCCTTTCCCGCCTCGGTATTGTCATTCGGGTAAAGAACTTTGCTGACCGTCTCAGCCATGTTTTTCTGTTGTACAGCCTGCTCGTAGCCGCCTCGGTTGAAGGCCTCGAAATTAAATTCCTCGGGGGCTTTGGATTCCCACAGGCGCAAAAAATTAACCGTTTCGGTGCCATAGCCCGGAATTGGAATGTCATAAGGAATGCCGATGAGCTTGCGGAAGTCCGACCAGACGCTGCTCGTCTTGCCAAGGGCGTCTGTGTGGGTCTCGACATGCCCGTAAATCGGGATTTCTTGGGAATGCTGTGGGCGAATGATTTCCCATGGCGAGCCGTATTGAATCCAGGCGTCGGGCAGTTCGACCTGATAACCATTGCGGAACTCTTGTTTGAAAAGTCCGTATTCATAGTGGATGCCGTAGCCAACTGCAGGAAGGTCCAGCGTGGCGAGGGAGTCGAGAAAACAAGCCGCCAGTCGACCAAGGCCACCATTGCCGAGCGCCATGTCATACTCCTCGTCGCGAGTCTCCTCAAGCGGATGCCCCAGGTTTTCCAAAGCGGCGGTTACCTCTTTCAACACGCCGGCATTGATCATGTTATTCACAAAGAGCCTCCCCATGAGAAATTCCATGGAGAGATAATAAACGCGACGTACGTTGCCCTCAGAGTGAACCGCCAGGGTTTTCATCATACGTTCAATGATGACTTGCTGGATGGCTTTGGATGTGGCGATCCACCACTCACGTGGAGAGGCGGTGACGGAATCACGGGCGAGACCGAATTTTAACTGGTCGATGATTTCTTGTTCAAAGTTCATTGATGTGTCCTTTTTCATAATAGAATTCCCTATCCCTTCCTTTTATTGGAGATGCATGAGTCGGCGAGAAAAAAGTTATTTAACTTGCCTTGAAAGTGGGGATTCCTGCGATGGCATTCACCCGATGAGGGTCTCCAGCTCGGAAACCCTTCGGGCGAACAAGTCTAAAGTGGCTTGAATAGGGGCCGGTGTGCTCATGTCCACGCCCGCATCGCGCAGGGTTTCCACTGGAAAGCGGCTGCCCCCGCTTCGCAGAAAGGCCAAATAGCGTGAGGCATCTCCGGATTCCAGAACTTGTGTTGCTAGGGCAACAGCCGCCGAAAGCCCCGTGGCATATTTGTAAACGTAGAAGGCATTGTAGAAATGAGGGATTCGCAGGCACTCAAGCTCCAGTTGCTCGTCGACTGTGAAGCGCGGGCCGAAGTAGTCGGTCAGGAGTTTGCGATAAATCGCCTTAAAGCTCTCCAGCGTGAGCGCCTCGCCGGATTCCTCGGCAGAATGAGCTTCGCGCTCAAACTCTGCGAACATCGTTTGCCGATAAAGAGTCCCTCGGATGTCGTCGATCTGACGGTTCAAAATAAATGCCTTCATCGTAGGGTCATCGCTGGTTTTCAGGAGATGCTCGGTAAGCAGGACCTCGTTGAAAGTGGACGCCACCTCGGCGAGAAAAATCGGGTATCCGTAATTTTGATAAAGCTGGGCTCTACGTGCATACCACGTGTGCATCGAGTGTCCGGCCTCATGTGCCAGTGTGTAGACATCCGAAAAAACATCCGCCTTATAGTTCATCATGATGTATGGCGGGCTCGAGTACGTGCCGTAGGAAAAGGCCCCGCTGCGCTTTCCCTTGTTCTCGTAACGATCGCTCCAGCGTCCGTCGAGAAGACCATGCCTGAGCGTATCCGTGTACTCGGCTCCCAGGGGCGTGAGCGATGCCATGACGCGCTCGACGGCTTCACTCCAAGAGACTTTGGTTTTTATGTTCTCCACCATCGTCACGTAAGTGTCGTAGTGGTGTATCTCCTCGACATTCAGCACGCGGCGGCGGAGTTCGAAATAGCGGAAAAGGGCATCCAGATTGCCGCGCACGGTGGAGATGAGATTATCGTAGATCGAAGTGGGTACGTCGTCGGCGAAGAGTGCCGACTCCCGGGCCGAGGTGTGGTTTCTCGCTCGGGCATAGAAAACGTCTGCCCGCACCGAGTTGGCTAAGCTGGATGCCAAAGTGAAACGGTGTTCGGAAAATTCTTTGTAGAACTGGTGGAACGCGGCCTTGCGTACGGTTGGGTCACGCTGCTGCAGGAATGATGAGAATGAACTCTGAGTCAGCTCGCGATCGGTGCCCTCCTCATCCTTGAGGGTTCCGAAGAGCATATCCACGTTTGTGAGTTGTGAGAACGTCTCGCTATGGCCTCGCACGGCTGATGATCCCAGTGCCAACAGGCGTTCTCCATCCGCTGTGAGAGTGTGTTTCTTGCGCCGGCGCAATCGGCGAAGCGGAGTTGTCCAATCTCCTAGCGCCACATCCATCAAAAACTCCTCAAAACGAGCATCTGGAATTTCCTGAATCTCCGGCGAGATAAATGAAAATGCCTCGCTCACACGGACCAAGAGGCTCTCGAGACGGGCCTCCCGCGAAAGAGCTGCAGCATTCGAACTGTCTCCAGATACTGTAAGGGCTGCGTATTGGTTGAGCTGATCAACAAGAAGATCGATCGACTTTTCAAATTCCAAACATTCCGCAAGACGTGCCGGGGACTCGACCAGAAGACCGCGAAACTTCGCCACTTGGTCGTACGAATTTTGCAGCTTCGAAAAATCCTCCTCCCAACCCACGTCGGTTACATAGAGCGGAGCAAGGTCCCATTTGTCGGATTCAGGAATTTCGGTGCGGAGAGGCGTGTGGGCGCTGGACATAAGGCCGTTACCATATCACGGCGCTAGCGGGCTGCAAATGTCGGAATGCTGCTCGAATCCCAGCCAGTCACGTCGTCAGGGTTTGTGAAAATCTGCAATCGTCTCCCAAAGGACCTTCTCTTTTTCTCCCAGCGAGTCGGGCACTGTGACGCGAATTTCCGCAAAAAGGTCGCCACGAGTATCGGCACCTAATGGCAATCCCATTCCAGGTAGGCGCAATTTTTTGCCCGATTGCGTGCCGGCGGGAATCTTCAGTTTCACACGCCCTCCGAGCGTGGGAACCGTGACGGTGCAGCCAAGAACGGCATCCCAAGCCGGAATTTCGAGGTCGTAGTTGAGATTGGAACCTTCAATTTCAAAATCCGGGTGGCGCTGGTATTTGACGCGCAAGTAGAGGTCGCCCGCTCCGCCGCCGGATGCCCCAGTGCCTCCTTGCCCCGCAAGGCGGATTCGCTGGCCGTCACGAATGCCTTTCGGGATTTTTACCGTGAAGGTCTCCAATTTTTTTGACCCGCCACGTCGGAAAGAAACCTGACGCGATGAGCCATTGAGTGCCTCCTCCAGTGTGACAAGGATATCGGCCTCGGAGTCTTGGCCTCGCTGAGGCGCTTCTTCAAAGCCTGCGCGTGTTCCCCGGCGCCCACCAAACATCTGCTCAAAAAAGTCACTGAATCCGGTGCCTCCGAATTGAACATCGTCTTCAAAAGCCGCTGCCCCGCGTTTGCCTGTGAAGCCACCCGCCCCGCCCGCTCTCTGCCAGCCCGGGCGCTGCTGAGGACCATGCTGCCAATCAGCGCCAAACTCATCGTAGCGCTTGCGTTTTTCAGGGTCACCGAGCACCTCGTAGGCTTCGTTGATTTCCTTGAACTTTTCTTCAGCGGCCTTCTTGTCCTTGGCCGTATCCGGGTGGTGTTGTCGCGCGAGTTTGCGGAACGCGCTTTTGACTTCGGCTTGAGTTGCTGTTTTAGAGACACCCAGTGTTTGGTAGTAATCGCGGAATTGCGCTGACATCTTTTCGTGAATTTGCTCTCTGCATCCTGACCATTTTATTCATTCTGTCCAACCCATGCTCGACATTCGTTATCTTCGGGAGAACCCCGAACTCGCCAAATCCCGCCTTGCAACGCGCTGCGCGGACTATTCCGACACCATTGACTCCATCCTTGCCATTGATGTCCAGCGTCGTGCCTCTGAGACCCGTCTGCAGGGATTACAGAGCGATAGGAACCGACTGAGCAAGGAGATCGGTAAACTCCGCGCGCAGAAGTTGGACTCCTCCTCTCTTGAAGCGGAGGTAAAATCCCTCGCCGATGAGATGCAGGCGCTCACTGAAAAATCCAACACACTCTCCGACGATCAGGCCGCACTTCTATTGGTTTTGCCAAACTTTCCGCAGCCTGCTGTCCCGGTCGGCAAAGAGGCTGCAGACAATCCGGAGGTTCGAGTCCACGGCGAAAAACCTGCCATTGAAAATCCCAAGGACCATGTGGTGCTCGCAGAAAGTCTGGGCCTCATCGATCCCGACCGAGCTGTCAAAATCAGTGGCAGTGGTTTCTCTGTCTACATGGGTCAAGGCGCAAAGCTCGAGCGGGCGCTTCTCAATTTCCTCCTCGACCTCCACACCCGCGACCATGGCTACACCGAGGTCAGTCCGCCTTTTCTAGTGAAGCGGGATTGCATGGTTGGCACCGGCCAGTTGCCGAAATTCGAAGAGGACATGTATGGCATCGATGGTGGCGGCCTTTTTCTCGTTCCCACGGCAGAGGTTCCCGTGACCAATCTTCATCGCGAGGAAATCGTCAACGCCGCTCAGTTCCCCATCAAATACGCCGCCTATACGCCTTGTTTTCGCCGCGAGGCTGGATCAGCTGGTCGCGAAACGCGTGGGCTCATTCGTATGCACCAGTTCGACAAGGTGGAGTTGGTAAAAATTTGTGCTCCTGAACAATCGGCGGTTGAGCTCGAAGCCCTCACGGCCGATGCCGAGAGGGTTCTTCAGGCACTTGGATTGCACTACCGTGTCATCGTGCTTTGCACTGGTGACATGGGCTTCGGAGCTGCGATGACTTACGACATCGAAGTCTGGGCGCCCGGACAAAATGCCTACCTCGAGGTCTCGAGCTGCTCGAACTTTGAGGATTTTCAAGCTCGGCGCATGAATTTGCGATTCAAAAGCGACGATGGGAAAAATCGTTTTTGCCACACGCTCAATGGCTCCGGCACGGCACTGGCGCGCTTGTACGTCGCCCTCTTGGAGAATAACCAGCAACCCGACGGCTCCGTCCACATCCCTGCGGCTCTCCAACCTTATTTCGGTGCCTCAAAAATTACCAAATAAGGCGGTGTCCAAGTCCATCGTCCTAGAATCCGCGGCCGAGGTGATGAGCGGTGTTTCCAAGCGCAAAAATCTCCTCGTTGGCGTCTCCGGAGGCCGTGACTCGATGGTGTTGCTCCACGCTCTTTTTGAGTTGGGTTACAAAAACCTCGTTGTCTGCCACCTCAACCACACGCTGCGCACGAGGAGTTCGGATGCGGATGCACGTCTGGTTCTCGACGAGGCTGCCCTCCGCGGGCTCCGCGTTGAGCACGCTCGCAGCAGGACGGCAGAATACGCTCAGACTCAGAAAAAATCCGTCGAGCTTGCTGCCCGCGAATTGCGAATTGCGTTTTTTGAAAAGTGCTCCGCACGTTCGAAAACCAAGTGTCTCGTTCTCGCGCACCATGCGGATGATCAGATCGAAACCTGTCTTTTCAACTTCCTGCGAGGCACTGGCGCCTCTGGTCTCGCTGGCATGAAGCCGATTTCTCAACGTGGCAAGCTAGTGGTTTATCGCCCCCTGCTCAGCGTCCCCCGCGATGAGATCGACGCATATCGCAAGCTTCGCGGCATCCGCTTCCGTGAGGATGCGACTAATGCCGAGCTCCATCACACGCGAAATAAACTCCGCCTCCGTGTCATGCCGATTCTCACCGAAGTCATGGGCGATTCTTACCGATCCGCCATTCTTCGCGCTGCCGAGATTCTCCGCACCGAGGAGGATTGGATGTCCTCCCTCACGCCCGAGTTCTCTGCTGAGCTCGATTGTAACGAGCTTCGCGCCATGCACCCGGCCTTGCGCTCTCGCACGGCACTCCGTTGGCTTCGCGCGCAGGGGGTTCCTGAGGCGGGGTACTCTGAAACGTGCCGTGTTCTTTCACTCCTCGATACCGCCACTGGCCCGGCCAAAGTGAGTCTCCCCGGAAACCATCATGCCCGACGGCGTCGGGGCGTTCTTTTTCTGGAAGCGGGTGGCGAGTGACAATCCGCACTGCATTTCTCAAGGGGCTCCGGGCTGCTCGCGCAAATTTTTTGCCCGGTCTTCTTCTTCAGGCCGTCATGCTTTGCTTTCTTTCGGCTTATCTTCTGCATGATGGAACTCGGGCATTCTTCACCAAGGTCGGAGAGGTGCGAGAAGAGGTGAGTTATGCATTTTCAATCGTGACCTACATCATTTCGGGAGCGGTCCTTCCCGAAGCGCTCCGAGTCGTTTTTTTTCAAAAGGGTCGGCCGTCACTCTCTAATCTTTGGACCATTGCCAAAACAGCCCCGCTTTGGGCGGGCCTTGGAATCCTCGTTGACCTTTTTTACCGCTGTCAAAACGACTGGTTTGGCATAGGAAACGCTTGGCAAATCGTTATGGTAAAAGTTCTGGTCGATCAGTTCGTTTTTAGTCCCTTTCTTTCGAATCCTATGACGAATGCTTACCTCACGCTTTGCAATTTAGGACTCAATGCCAAAGCTTTAAGGGGAATTTTCTCATGGAATTTTCTCATAGAAAAACTCCTGCCCGCCCAAATTGCCGGCTGGAGCGTTTGGATTCCCGGCGTTTGCCTTGTTTATTTCATGCCACCGCTCCTGCAACTCCCCACAGCAGTTTTGATCCAATGCTTCTGGGTGCTCCTGCTCACAAGCCTCCACGAGCGCGAGTCGCTCGGGTAAGGGCATAGCCAGAGGCTGCGCGGACTCGATTGCGCATTACTTTGGTCTATGCGTCTTAAGCTTTAAGTTCCGAGGCTTTCAGAATCTTCGGATGAAGGGATGGAGAGTGAGCAGGTAGGGGTTCGCCATTTAGCCATGCCTCAAGCTCTGGTCTGATGCTCTCAGGGGTCATGTACTTCTGCCAGACCTTGTCCTCTCGCTCCGCATCGATGGATTCGATGAACTCATTTGCCAAGCCGAAGCTGGGCGCGTTGGCCTGAATAAATTCACGGCATTCGTCGCTGTGTTTTTTCAATCGCCCTTTAGTACCCGTGCTGTATTTGCGTTGTTCCATGAAATGTTTCTGAAGCGGGTCAGATTTTTAGTCGAACCATTTCGTTGCTCTTCAGGACCGCGTTTGCATACTCTTCCGCGCCATGCCGAAAGACACCTCGATCAAAAAAATCCTTCTGATTGGTTCCGGTCCCATTGTGATCGGCCAAGGATGCGAATTCGACTACTCGGGCGTACAGGCCTGCAAGGCCCTCGCCGAAGAAGGCTACGAAGTCGTACTCTTGAATTCCAACCCTGCGACGATCATGACCGATCCAGAGTTTGCGCACCGGACCTACATCGAACCCATCACTCCCGAGGTCATCGAAAAAATTCTAGAGCGTGAGAAGCCTGATGCAGTTCTTCCTACGCTCGGCGGTCAGACGGCTCTCAACGCTGCTATGGCACTCGTCGAGAACGGTGCGCTGGATCGACACGGCGCCCGCCTCATCGGAGCCAATGCGGAGTCCATCAAGCGCGGCGAGGACCGGCTTATCTTCAAAAACATCATGATCGAGATCGGCTTGGATTGTGCCCGATCGGGAGTGGCCCGCACGCTCGAGGAAGCACGTGCCGTGGGAGCTGAGATCGGCACTCTTCCCCTGATTATCCGCCCTGCATTCACCCTGGGTGGCGCGGGTGGCGGTATTGCCTACAACCGCGAGGAGCTTGATGAAATCTGCCGCCGTGGCATTGATCTCTCGCCGGTGGGCGAGGTCCTCGTTGAGGAGTCTTTGCTCGGTTGGAAGGAATTCGAGATGGAGGTCATGCGCGACCGTGCCGATAACTGCGTGGTTATTTGCTCGATCGAAAACCTAGATCCTATGGGCGTCCACACGGGCGACTCGATCACTGTCGCGCCAATTCAGACGCTCACCGATAAGGAATTTCAGGCAATGCGCGATGCCAGTTTTGCAGTCATACGTGCCATTGGCGTCGAGACAGGCGGGTCCAACATTCAGTTTGCCATCAATCCTGCCAATGGTCGCATGGTCGTTATCGAAATGAATCCGCGCGTGTCTCGCAGCTCCGCTCTGGCTTCCAAAGCGACCGGGTTCCCGATTGCCAAAATCGCGGCAAAGCTAGCCGTGGGCTACACGCTGGATGAGTTAAAAAATGACATCACACGAGTCACTCCAGCCTGCTTCGAGCCAGCCATTGATTACGTAGTTACAAAAATCCCCCGGTTTACTTTCGAGAAATTTCCGACAGCTGATCCCACTCTCACGACGCAGATGAAAAGTGTGGGAGAGGCGATGGCGATTGGACGCACTTTCAAAGAATCATTTCAAAAAGCTCTTCGCTCCTTGGAGGTGGGCCGCTTCGGATATGGTGCCGATGGCAAGGACATCGAACCTGACATCGAAACGATTCGACAAATGCTCCGCACCCCACGTGCCGAACGTGTTTTCTTTTTGCGCTATGCCTTGCTCGCGGGTTTGACTGTGGACGAAATCCACGACCTCTCCTCAATCGACCGTTGGTTCCTTGAGCATATCCGCTTGATTGTGGATGAAGAAAAGCGTCTCGCTGTGCTGCCATCTCCGCTTGCAGACACAGACTTCCGCCGCGCCAAGCGCTTTGGTTTTTCCGACCGTCAAATCGCTCATCTCACGAAGTCCACCGAGGCAGATGTTCGCAAGGCCCGCAAAGCCGCAGGCATCATTCCGACGTACCGACTTGTGGACACCTGCGCGGCAGAATTCGAGGCGGTGACTCCGTACTATTATTCCACCTATGGCGATGAGGACGAGACGCGTGCCAGCGATAAAAAGAAAGTTCTCATTCTTGGTGGCGGCCCTAATCGCATTGGGCAAGGTATCGAGTTTGACTACTGCTGCGTTCACGCCGCATTTGCCCTTAAGGAACTCGGTTGGGAGACCATCATGGTCAATTCAAACCCAGAAACGGTTTCGACCGACTACGATACCAGTGACAAACTTTATTTTGAACCGCTCACGCTTGAGGACGTGCTGAATATCTATGAGCGCGAAAAGGCCGATGCTGTGATTGTCCAGTTCGGCGGTCAAACCCCTCTCAACTTGGCTGCAGGCCTTGAAGCGAATGGATGCACTATCATCGGAACGCAACCGCGCAGCATTGAAAAAGCTGAAGACCGCAAACACTTCTCCGCGATGCTTGAAAAGCTTGGCTTGCGACAGACACAAGGAGGCACCGCCACAAACGAGCAGGAGGCTCTCGTTGTTGCCTCTCGCATCGGATATCCTGTGCTCGTGCGCCCCTCTTTCGTGCTGGGTGGACGTGCCATGGAAATTGTTCATGACGAAGCGAACCTGCGGCGCTACATCCGCACTGCGGTAGAAGCCAGTCCCGAGCGCCCGGTGCTCGTTGACCGGTTCCTCGAGGATGCCACCGAAGTTGACGTGGATTGCATCTCGGATGGCGATCTCTGCGTCATTGGTGGCGTCATGGAACACATCGAGCAGGCTGGCATACATTCCGGTGATAGTGCCTGCGTGATTCCCACATTTTCACTTTCACCAACCGTCCTCGAAACAATTAAAAGTGCTACCAAAGCGATGGCGATCGAGTTGGAGGTGAGGGGACTTATGAATGTGCAATTTGCCGTGAAGGACGATGTCGTCTACATCCTCGAAGTGAATCCTCGTGCATCTCGCACAGCACCCTTCGTGAGCAAGGCGACTGGCGTTCCGCTTGCCAAGCTTGCGGCCAAGGTCATGGCGGGAAAAACGCTTCGCGAACTTGGATTCACCGAGGAGGTCATCCCCTCCTATTTCTCAGTCAAAGAAGCCGTCTTCCCTTTTATCAAATTTCCCGGAATCGATATCATACTCGGTCCAGAAATGCGCTCCACCGGCGAAGTCATGGGCATCGACCCCGATCTCGGCATTGCCTATGCAAAAAGCCAGATGTCGGCGCAGCCCGCGCTTCCTCTCAAGGGCGATGTTTTCATCAGTGTGAAAGACTCCGACAAACCCGCTGCCCTCGAGGTGGCCAGAGATCTTCTCGAACTCGGACTCAAAGTGTACGCCTCCACCGGTACCGCTTCCTATTTTGCAAAAAATGGGCTCCGTGTGCCAGTGATGCTTAAAATCCGTGAGGGACGTCCGAACGTCGTGGACTCGATCAAAAACGGGCAGGTGAAATTCATTTTGAACACACCGAACGGCGTGGTGCCGCGTGAGGACGAGGTGGCCATCCGGAGCGCTGCCGTTGCCGCCCGCGTGCCGACCATGACTACGCTTCGTGCGGCTCGCGCGAGTGTCCAAGCCATCCGAGCCATGCTCAAACACGGCTATGGTGTTAAGAGTATCCAAGAATACCATTCCTGATTTACCCGGCTTGAGAGGAACTCAATCTTCCTCGCCGATCTGAGATGGGTTTGAGTGGGGCGCTTAATTTCAAACCCCTCACAAAAGTGCTTGGCTAAAAATTCGATAAAAACACGTTGCCCACTGTTCCTCCGTAGTGTGTAGGGTGTCCGGGATGTCAAAGAATATCGATTTTGAGCAGGGGACGCTCCGCAAGGCGCGCAGGGTGAATTTAGAGAACGGGTTCTACGGCACATTTGCGGAAATTGGAGCTGGGCAGGAAGTCGCTCGCCACTTCTTCAGCGCGGGTGGGGCTGCCGGAACAGTGGCAAAAACCATATCGGCTTATGACATGACCTTCAGCGACGCCATTTATGGTGCTTCGCAGCGCTATGTGAGTCGCCAACGTCTGGAGACGATGCTTGCTCATGAACAGGAACTACTCATTAAGCGTCTCGGAGCAAGCGCTGGCGATGCGAGGAGGTTTTTTGTTTTTGCTGATACCGTCGCCGCGCGGACTTTTCGTCGTCATGATGAATCCCATGGTTGGATGGGACTTCGTTTTCAACATGCTCCGCACGCCGACTTCAGTGATATCATTCTCCATGTTCGCATGCTGGACGCCGAAAATCTTTTGCAGCAGGAAGCCCTTGGAGTTACCGGCGTCAACCTGATTCATGGGGCAGCTTTTTCGCATGCCGACCCTCGGGCGCTCATTGGATCACTGCTCGATGATCTCAAGCCTGGCCGCATTGAAGTCGACATGATTCGTTTCTCTGGGCCGGCTTTCCCGGATGTTGATAATCGGATCATGAGCTTGGAGCTAGTCGTGCAGAAGCTCACGCGTGCGACTTTGTTCCGGCCTGATGGCGAGGTGGTGCAGGCTTCCGATGCTTTCCATAAAAAGCCGATCCTCGTCGAACGTGGCAGTTTCCGGCCGGTCACGTATGTCACAAACGATATGCTGGACGGGGCTAAGCGCCTCTTCGAGCAGGAGGAAGGAGTGGCTGACTCAGAGCCCGCGATTCTTATGGAAATCACCATGAAAAATCTTCTCTCTCACGGTCCACTTGATCTCCAGGATTTCCTCGATCGAGTCGATCTTCTTGGTGCACTCGGCCGCACTGTTCTGATCTCCGACTACGGAGAATATTATAAGTTGGTCAACTTCCTGACCCGTTACACCGAGGGTCCGATCGGCCTCCCAATGGGGATTCCAGGACTCAATGAAATTTTTAACTCCGAGCATTACAACGACCTCGAAGGGGGAATCCTTGAGGCCCTTGGTCGCCTCTTCAAGCGTAACGTCCGACTCTATATCTATCCCTTCATCACTCCGTCGGGAGAACTGGTTACCTACAGAAACTTTCGCACTCCAGTCGGTATGGAAAACCTCTACGAGCACCTCTGTGTGAATGGACTCATTCGCCAGATCGAGGACTACCGGCCAGACTATTTGCAAATCCATTCACCCAAAATTCTGAGCATGATCGCAGATGGAGACCCTGCATGGGAGCAGATGGTTCCCGATGCAGCGAGGGATGTGATCAAGAAACGGGGGCTCTTTGGGGCCACCAAACTTGATTAAAGACGCCAGTGGCGTCACCTTCTTGACTCGTCATGTTTTTCCGCCGACTCGTTCTTAATAGTTTTGCCAAACTCAAATTCGGGTGCTTGCAGGTCACCCTCCCTGATGGGGGCGAGGGCACTTACGGAGGGCTTGGACGCAGTATTCATGCAAGCATCCACATAAAGGATGAGAATTTTTTCAAGCGCTGTGTACTCCACGGACCCATTGGATTTTCTGAAAGCTACATGGCTGGTGAATGGGTGACTGACGACCTCACTAAGGTTATCTCCTGGTTCATTTTGAATGCTGATGATGCCCAAGCCATGCAGACCCGCAGGTCCCGTGGAACTGGATTTTTCAATCTGCTGAATGTTGCTAACCGCCTCTTTCACTTGCGGCGTCCGAATAGTCGCACCACAAGTCGTGAAAATATTCGTGAGCACTACGATCTGAGCAACGACTTCTTCCAGTTGTGGCTCGATAGCTCGATGACGTATTCCAGTGCGTTTTTTGAGCGCTCCGACGAGTCGCTTGAAATGGCACAGACGCGGAAATACGACCGAATGTGCAAGCGCCTTCACCTTGTCTCCTCCGATCGTGTGCTGGAAATCGGCAGCGGTTGGGGCGGATTCAGCATTCACGCCGCCCGAAACTATGGCTGCACTGTCACCACAGTCACGATTTCCCAGCAGCAATACGACGAGGCTCTCCGCCGCATTCGTGAGGCAGGGCTTTCCGATAAAATCGAAATCCTTCTTTGCGATTACCGAGACTTGAAAGGCCAGTTCGACAAGATCGTTTCTTTGGAAATGCTCGAGGCCGTGGGTGACCGCTATGTGGACGGCTACTTTGCAAAAATCGATGAGCTTCTTCACCCTCACGGTCTTCTCGGTCTGCAGGCAATTCTCTGTCCCGACAACCAATACCCCATCCTTCGCGACGGGGTTGATTTCATCCAGAAACACGTCTTCCCAGGCTCACTTCTCATGTGTAATGCCCGCATCACTCAAGCGATGATGTCTTGTGGCGAGTTGAACCTTCACGAATACGAAGACATGGGGCCTCACTATGCACTCACTCTGCAGCGCTGGGCTCAGCAATTTGAATCTCGGCTCGATGAAGTTCGCGCTCTTGGTTTCGATGACACGTTCATCCGCAAATGGCGTTACTATCTTTGCTACTGCGAGGCGGCTTTCGCCACCCGCCACATCACCGTCGCGCAAATGGTCTACTCGCGCCCCGACAACTTTACGATCCCCTCACAAATCTATCATCTGATGCCGCCTAAGTAGCCTTTTATAGTTCTGCTACAGCATGATATGCCGAAAACAAGCTGTCCGATCTCGGTCACTTTTGATTTTTACCAGCCCACTCTTTGTCTTTAACAAGGGCAAGCTCTTCGACAAAACTCAGGTCGGATTGCAGTTTGTCAAAAATGAGCCTGCCCAGTGCGCGGGAGGCCACGGTTCGCACCTCCTACAGAGGAGGTATGGGCGATAAAGTCCTCAAAGTGGAACCTTTCAAGGCGAGTTTCACTGAAAGAAAAGACCCGTCCGCTTTGCCGTTCGTAGGATGAAGAACGATGCATTCCACAAAAAAGCTTTCTTACGGCCGCGGCTGCTTAGCTTGTCGCATGCTCGTTGTTTCAAACGAAGCCAACTTTGATCCATGACCAATGACTTAATTCCTGCCACAAGAGCGGAGGCTCTGCTTTCCCTGCACGATTTCATTGAGGGGCCCGTGCTCCATTATGCCCGCTGGCGAAATCACATTGCCGAGAGGCATACGCATGTCTCAAGACTCTCGCCGGCGATCGCGCACCGTCTCGTGACAGAAGCTGAAGTCCTCTGTGCGGTGCTGCGGGTTCATAAATCAACAACTGTTGAAAAGTTTGTCCAAGAAGTCGTTTGGAGATCGTATTGGAAAGGTTGGCTGGAGTTGCATCCAGGCGTCTGGCGCGATTTTGCTGATGCCGAGCCGGTCGCTGGCCTCATCGCAGAGCGGCTGCACGAGGGGCAAAGCGGCTGCGTGGCGATGGACGCCTGCGCCCGCGAACTTGTCTCCACAGGCTATCTGCACAACCATGCCCGCATGTGGTGGGCTTCATTTTGGATTCACCGAGCTGGTCTGCCATGGAAAGATGGAGCTCGATTTTTCTTCGATCACCTCCTCGATGCAGATGCTGCCAGTAACACCCTCTCTTGGCGATGGGTTGCCGGCCTTCAAACTCCCGGTAAAACTTACCTCGTTCGTCGCTCCAACCTTGACTCCTACTGGCCCGACGCGCCCTTGGAGGGTTTGGATCAGCTTGATGGCGAGCCCTCCATGGACATTCCACAGGATTTGGCGGATCGGTCTCTTCGGGGTATGGAGAATTTCCCCGAAGGACCTGGAGACTCTGCTGCTGGATTACTCCTCCACGAAGAGGATTTCTCACTCGAATGCGGTCCTCTGAGCCAGTTCCACCCTGTGGCGGCCTGTTTTTGGAAAACGCCTGCGCGATCTTCCATCCGTGCGGCTTGGCTGAATCGTGCGGCCGGCGATGCCCGCGCGCGTGTAGAAAACCATTTTCAAAAAAATGTTGCCGAAATTCAGGCGCTTGACTCACTGAAGGATTGGGTCGAAACCCACGACCTCCGGCGCATCGTTATGGCGGCGCCATCTGTCGGACCGGTGCGCGATTCTTTGGAGCCATTTTTTCAATGGTGCAGCGAACGTGGCATCGTCATAACGCGTTTTCGGCGGCGCTGGGATGCGCGGGTTTTCCCATTGGCCAAGGCAGGCTTTTTTCCGTTTTGGAACTCGGTGCGTCCGCAGTTGCCCGAACTCATCCTATGAAAGGCGTAAAAAAACAGAACCTGCCCACGAAAACCTGTGTCGTTGCACCCGTCCCTTCGCATGGCGAAAAAAATGGGAGCGCTGCTGGGAGGAAGTTCTCCACTGCAGCGATGCCTGTCGCAGCAAGCGCACGCCGGTCCGATGAAACGCCCCACCGCCCACGTGGTGTGGTTCAAAAAAGACCTTCGCACTACCGATCACCAACCTCTCGCCGCTGCCGCACGGGAGGGTTCGGTTGTTTGTTTATTCATCCATGAACCCGAGTGGTGGGCGACTCCGGAATGCGACGGATCGCACCGCATCTTCCTTTCGGAATGCCTCGCGGATCTGGACGCTTCCCTCCGGCATCGTGGAGTGAGCTTGCTGCAGCGCTACGGAAATGCCACCGAGGTGCTGGATCGCCTCGCCGCAGAGATCGATATCACCAGCCTGTGGTCTCATGAGGAGACCGGTGCCGACTGGACGTATCGTCGTGATCTTGCTGTGCAAGCCTGGTGTCGGAAAAAAGGAATTCCTTGGCGCCAAGTCCGTCAAGATGGCGTGGTGCGGCGATTGAAGGACCGCAATGGATGGGCGGATCGGTGGCAGCGCACGATGCACCGATCGCCGTGGCATTCTCCGGAGCATCTGCATGGACCCGCTCTGGCCGATGACCAGCTTCCATCCGACTGCGCGCATGTGGTTTCCACAAAACCTTGGGCCCAACGCGGCGGGGAGGGCGTTGCCGAGTCCACCCTCGACGCATTTCTCTACCAACGCGGAGTGGATTACCGTGCCGCCATGTCGAGCCCACTCGAGGGTTGGTCCAGCTGTTCGCGCATCAGCCCCTACCTGTCGTGGGGATGCCTTTCGATGGCCTCGACGGTTCGATCGCTTGAGGAGCGGCTCGCCACACTCAGGGAGGCCGCCCTCTATGGTGCTCGCGTCGATCGTCGCTGGAGCTCCTCGCTCCGCAGTTTTGCGTCCCGGCTGCGATGGCACTGCCACTTCATGCAAAAACTTGAGGACGAGCCGCGCATCGAATTTGAAAATATGTCGAGGGCCTGCGACGGACTGAGGGAGGATTTTACGGACACGCCCGAAGCCCATCGACGCCTTGATGCTTGGAAGAATGGAGTCACCGGCTATCCCATGGTCGATGCCTGTATGCGGTGCTTGCAGGCTACGGGATGGCTCAACTTTCGCATGCGGGCCATGCTCATGAGCTTTGCAAGCCATCACCTCTGGCTTCACTGGCGGCCCACAGCGGTTTTTCTCGGGCGCCATTTTCTGGACTTCGAGCCCGGCATTCATTTCAGCCAAGCCCAGATGCAGAGTGCGACTACCGGTATCAATGCTGTGCGTATCTACTCCCCAGCCAAGCAGGCCCTCGATCAAGACCCAGACGGCCATTTTATCAAACTGTGGGTTCCCGAATTGGCAGATGTGCCCGCCTCATGGCTTGCCGAACCACAGCGCATGCCGATCGGCCAGCAACTTGCCGCAGGATGCCGGATTGGTATCAATTACCCACCGCCGATTGTTGACCACGCCACCGCCTACCGCGAAGCGCGCCTCAAAATTGCCGTTCTGCGCCGCGAACCCTCCGCTCGGCAAGAAGCGCGCAAAGTGTTCCTTCGTCACGGAAGCCGTAAGCGCCAGTCCGCACGAAAATCCGATGAGCAACTGAACTTGCCGATGGATTGAGGCTTTTCATCTCATTGGTGAATTCTCCTACAAAGCAAAAAACAAAAGCAAATCTTGCATCATTTCTGAGAATGAATCATCCGCAGATTTTCACAGATTGTAAGTTTTCGCTTCAAATCATCTGCGTGAATCTGCGTAATCTGTGGATTCAAACTTCAAATATGAGTCTCTTGTGGATTCAGGAGGCTTCGATTTTGCCAAAATATGTGAATACGTGGGACTGACCCTCATCCCTTTGCCAAAATATGTGAATACGTGGGACTGACCCTCATCACGATTTTGCCAAAATATGTGAATACGCGGGACTGACCCTCATCCCCTCATCCTCACTTGAATTTTCCAGAGGTGCTCGTTGCTGACCCCTTTGCCAGAGATCTTTTTGAATTTGTGACTGCAACTGGGGAATGGAGGGGGAAAAATTCCAGATTCAGAGTAGAAGATTCTACAAGACATGTGAATGTGTGGGACCGATCCCTTTTTTGAGGAGGCAGCTTGCGGGATTTTTGCGGCTACCGCCTCTTCTTGACCTGGCGGCTCAAAGTTGGTTCATGGAGTGGATGTCTTTAACCACACAGATACTTCCTCCCAGCGGTCCGATCGAAAGCCTGAGTGAGGGAGATCGTGCGATACTAAGCAGCGTCGGATCTTTTGCATCCGCCAAAGCGGGCGAAAAACTCATCCACCAAGGAAAGCCACACGGTCGACTTATTTTTACCCTCAGCGGTCTCCTGCATGCAAAGCGCGAGGACGATGGACACACGGAAATTCTCGGAAGCGTCACCGCCGGCCAGTGGCTTGGTGAGATCAATCTTTTCGATCCCTCCACAGCGGTCTGTTCGGTAGAGGCTGTTGAACCCTCGGAATATTGGCTCATCACCCGCGATGCCTTTGAGCAGTTCATCAATAAAAACCATGCGGCTGGGAGCGTCCTGCTCATTGGACTTGCCATGACGCTGAGCAAACGAATCAGAGAACTGACAGAAAAACGCGCAGTCCCTGCGAAATCCAAGAGTAAGCCGTTCCTCTGGACAGGCCTTGCGTTTATGACTGTTCTTGCGATTGCGGCGACATGGAATTGGATCGGCGGAACGAACAGGATAAGTAGGCTTGGAGTTCAAAAGCAGCAGAGGATCGCTGAAGTCGAGCAGGCGTGGGAAGCGTCCAAGGTGAAGACGAAGGAACTCGAAATCGAAGTGACTCGACTTGAAGAGGAACTTGAATGGTCAAAGGCTGAAGCGGAAAAGAAAACTGCCGCGCCCCAAGAAAGTATCCCTGCTGCAACGACTCCTGCCACCCAGCTAGCAGACGTGATTCCTGATCTTTCAGTCAAGACGGATCAAGAGAAAGACCAACCTTCTCAACAGCCGCGAAACGAACCCTCCGAAGCCAAACCCAAGTCAACGCTCGTTCCTTATCCACCAGAAGTTACCCTTACCAAAGAAACCATGGTTCCGCTGACTGTGGGAGGAAAAGTGTCAGGCAGTGCAACAATCGCGCCCGGCAAGACATTCAAGGTCGTCGGAGTCGATGACACCACTGTGCTTGTAGCCATGGGTGCCTCAACTGTTCGAATTCCCAAAGAGAATTCCAATTTTGACGAAGCCTTGGATGTAGCCATCGCCCTCGCTGAGGAAAAGACCAAAGCCACCAAGCCGGTCGTGTCTGTAGCCCCTGTGGTTCAGAAACCCTCTCCGACACCTGTTGCAGTGACTGCTTCAGAGCCGGAAATCCATCAAAGTGATTTGCATGCGGCTAGCACGGATTCGCCGGCCATCCAAATCGAAAAAATGATTAAGCTCGTGACCCCACTAAAGGTCCTTGATGCTCTGCAGGACTTCCGCAAGCCAGGCAAGGAAAGTGGGCGATCCGTGTTTATGAGAACCGAGGCCCGCAAGTGGGAACAGGCTGCTGAAACAGCCAAAAATTATTTGCGCACTCAGCAACCGGATGAGTCCACCAAGCGGCTGCTAAAAAATATTGTGCTTACGGCAGAGATGTTCGCAACCGAGAGATTCGATGGCATCGAAGTCAAACTTCGTGAAATTGATGCAGGATGGCTCATCATCAAAACAGATAGGGAAATTTATGGTCCTGATGGCCCTCCCAAGCCGAGCGCACCTCAGGAGCGGTGATTTTTAAAATCCTCTGAAAAACACGCCCAGCGTGGAAGTCAGTTTTTCACGGGGGCTTAGTGAAATGCGTTTTTGAAGGACGGGAAAATCTTCCCGTTCGATGCGGTCGAGTATTTTTTGGTAAACGGCGCTCATAATGCGGGCGGGCAGGAGCGATTTGAAGTCGTCCCGCGGAGAAATCGCTGCCGCAAAGCGTGACCGCGCCTGCGCAGCCTCGTGGCGCATGAGGGCTTTGAATCCAGCGCCCTCTTGCAAATTGGGGAACTAGGGGTCAGAACTAGGGGTCAGTGTTCATTTTATTTCAAAATATCATAAACAACTTCATAAGAACGAAATGTGATTCTAATAAGTGGTAAGCTTTGCCTGCATAAGTGGGGAGGCCTGGGGTCATCCCTCCAGAGTGGTGCGTGAAATATCGTTGAGGGCGTTTGTTTTCACCGATTGAAGGCGATACCTCGACTCGTTTTTTCGGCGTGCTGCGTCAGAATACTCTTAGGGGCCTTTAACGGCCGATGCCGCGCCGGAATCTTCGTCGGTTGGCGGCTCGACTCGCCCTACCTTGTTTTTTAAATTTCTGTGCGGTAGTCACGAGGCGCTCCTGTGAATTGACTCACTGCGTTGACCCAGGGCTGGCTCTGGCAGTCTTTCTTCGCTCCGCTTCGATTCTGTTTATCGTGCCTTGTCCCGCCGGAGTTGCAATTTCGTAGGCGGGTCATTCTGCATCCGTTTTCGGGATGTAGTAACAGCCACGACGTTTTCTCCCCGATGGTGATTCTCGAGGCCGTTGACAGCGCCCAGGTTTCTGTGGGGGCACTGATTTTTTAATTCATCCAAGACAATGCCTCGTACGACTTCACCAATCAGTAGTTCACCCCGCAATGTCCGCGTTGACACTCGCTCTCATCCTCGTAGCCTGATGGCAACCTAGATGTCCGATTCATCCTCTGCGACTGCCCTTCGCTTCACTTCTCCCGCTCCCGGTTATTGGAAAAATGTGTCCCCCTTGGATTGGCAAGATTGGCGCTGGCAGCAGAGGAACCGCGTTACGACACTAGCTGCCTTGGAGCAGCACCTCGACCTCAACACCGAGGAGCGCGCCGGTGTCCTCTTGGCGGGTTCCAAACTGGCTCTCGCCGTCACCCCGCATTATTTTAACCTCATTGAGAGGGATAACCCGGGATGTCCCATTCGCCGCCAAGTGATTCCACGTATCGAGGAGGGCTATGATTCTCCTTACGACATGGCTGATCCCTGCGGTGAAGATTCGCACATGCCAGTCCCAGGACTTGTACACCGGTACCCCGATCGGGTTTTGTTTTTGGTTACGGATCGCTGTGCTTCGTATTGCCGCTATTGCACCCGCAGTCGTGTTGTCAGTGGGGTGGGGGAGCAGGAGTTGGTCACCGACTTCGAGGAGGTATTCCGCTATCTGGAAAAAAACACTGGCATCCGTGATGTGCTTCTCTCGGGCGGCGATGCTTTGCTGCTCTCGGATTCACGCCTCGAGAACATCCTTCGAAGATTGCGCTCGATCCCGCATCTTGAGTTTCTGCGCATCGGCACACGTGTTCCCATTTTTCTGCCGCAGCGGATCACTCCGGAACTTTGCCAGATGCTCCGCAAGTATCATCCGCTCTGGATGAGCGTGCATGTGAACCATCCTCGCGAGCTAACCACCGAAGTGCGCCATGCGCTCGGCCTTCTCGCCGACAGCGGTATTCCCCTCGGCAACCAGAGCGTCCTCCTCAAAGGCGTCAACGACAGCCCTGAGGTCATGAAGGAACTCATCCACAAACTCCTTCTTTGCCGTGTGAAGCCTTATTATCTCTACCAGTGTGACCTGATTCGAGGGTCCTCGCATCTTCGCACTTCAGTGGCGAAAGGCATTGAGATCATCGAGTCACTTCGTGGTTTCACCAGTGGATACGCTATTCCTCAATATGTCATCGATGCCCCAGGTGGCGGCGGCAAGGTGCCAATCAATCCCAACTACGTTGTCTACCACGACTCGGAAAAAATCGTGATCCGCAACTATGAAGGGAAAATTTTCGAGTATCCGGAGCCTGTTGAGCTTCAAAAAACATCCCATCACAGTGCAGAACTTTTCACTGCCTGAGGGCTGAACGGAGCTTTTGAAAAAAATTTGAAAAAACTCTTGCGTAGCCTGAAGCTCGTGTTATTTTGATCTCGTTCTGGGGGGAACAGAAGCCCGTTGCAGCTTTCGCTGCGACGGGCTTCAACTTTTTCAGCAGGTGCTATTTTTTCAGGATTTTTCGCCGGATGATCCCCATGGCAGAGTTCGTCTCCTCAACACGCAGAATCAGACACGATAAAAAATAGGCTGCCGAAGCAAGGAAGATGGCCGCCGCAACCACAGCTATCTGTTTTAAAAGTCCACCGCTCGCAAACATGGCGGGGCCAAATGTGAGAACAGCATGGCACGCGACCGCCAGCGGAATCGTCGCAATCGTGCAGCGCACAAGAGTGGAAAGAAACTTTTTGCTCTCCAGATTTTTTGTGGCCGACAGCATGAGGAAATAGAGTGTTGTGAAGTTTAGTATCGCGCAAATCGATGTGGAGAGGGCCAGGCCTTTGTGCCCTAAGCCAAGATGGAGCATAAAAATGTAGTTCAAGAGCAAGTTGAGCGCGACCGAACCGAAGCTCACCAGCATGGGCGTCCACTTGCGGTTGATCGCATAAAATGCGGGCGAGAGGACCTTGATGCAGGAGTAGGCGACCAAGCCGACCGCATAAAATTGAAGGGCAAATGCTGTTTGTAAGGTGTCGTTTTTTACGAAGTGTCCGTGTTGGTAAATCAGGCCAATAATCGGTTCGGCAAGGAACCAAAGACCCACAGCAGAAGGGAGCGTGAGAAAAATCGCGAGGCGCATGGCTCGTCCAAGAGTCGGGCCAAAGCGGCTTGTGTCGGTATCCGCCGCAATGCGAGACACCACAGGAAGCGTGATCGTGGCCACGGCGACACCAAACACGCCGATTGGTAGCTGCATAAGGCGGAATGCGCTATTGAGCCAAGTCACGGCTTCCGCGCCCGCGTATGAGGCAAATCGCGAGTTCACTAGCACGTTCACTTGGACTGCACTGGCCGCAATCACCGAGGGGACCATAAGGACGAGAATTTTTTGGATGCCGGTGTCATTCCAATGAAAGTCAGGCAGGAAGCGGAACCCGGCTCGATGCAGGCTTGGAAGCTGCATGGCGAACTGCAAGAAACCGCCGAAGAGCGTTCCAACCGCGAGGCCAGTGAGTGCTTGGAGACCAAACGATGGATCGATCAGCCAACCGATCACCACGCCCCCAGCGATGGAGCCTATATTGAAGAAACTGGAAGCAAGGGCGGGAACGGTGAATATCTGGCGTGAATTTAAAATGCCCATTACAAGCGCTGCAAGCGAGACCAGCAAGATGAAGGGATACATGACCCGTGTGAGCAGGATCGTGAAAGCTGCATCTTCAGGGGCAAAGCCTGGAGCAAGGAGATGCACCAGCGGGCCCGCAAAAACTATTCCCAGAAGGCTCACCGCGCTCATGAAAATCGTGGTAAGGGTGAGCATCTTGGAAACCAGTTCCCATGCGGCTTGGGAGCCTTCCTTTTCAAGTTTTTGAGAAAAGACCGTAATAAAAGCGGTGGAGAGCGCTCCTTCTGCAAAAAGGTCGCGCAACAGATTTGGTATGCGAAAAGCGATCAGGAAAAGTCCCATCGCGGCTGTCCCGAAGAGGCTGTTGAAAAGGACTTCGCGGACGAGCCCGAGCACTCGGCTAAGCATCACTGCGGCGGCGATGATGCCGCTGGCCCGCGTGTTGAGTTGTTTGCCGTCGTTCATTACGCAGCGGCCTTGCGTAGGCGTTCCATGATGGCAACTCCAATACCCGATTCAGGCAGGGCCTCAGCAATGATGAGATCGAGACCTGCCCCGTCGAGACGCCTCATAGCTCCGTAGAGGCGTGTAGCCGCTTCTTGCAGATTATTTGACTGGCTGAGAAATTCCGTTTGATAAAATCCTGTTCCGTTTCTTGTCCACGAGAGCAGCCCGTTTCTTGGGCCATGCGGGGTCGGATTTTCCTCAATGACGAGTTTTGTGCGCGGCGCGTAGTGGCTCATCAGCCCGCCCGGCGTGGCGACGCCTGCAGGGCCATGAAAAACATTCGCAAAAATGCGGAGATCATCTTCGGTAATCGGACCGGGGCGCAGAATTTGAAGCCGATCGTCGAGCACATGAACGATTGTGGACTCGATGCCATGCGTACAGGGCCCGCCGTCAAGAATCAGCCCGATGCGTCCATCCAATTCGCTCAGCACGTGTGCGGCAGTTGTGGGGCTGATGCGTCCAAACCGATTGGCACTCGGAGCGGCGAGAGGTTTTGCAAAGTTCTGCACCACCTTTTGAAAAATAGGATGGGAACTCATCCGGACCGCCACAGTTTCTTGCCCAGCGGTGACAATGTCGGGGACCATTATTTTTCGGGGTAGAACAAGAGTCAGCGGCCCGGGCCAGAATTTTTCCGCGAGTGTGAGGGCAAGAGGCGAGGCGACGACAAGGCGATCAAGCCAGTCGAGGGATGGAATGTGGACGATGAGGGGATCGCTCAGTGGACGGTCCTTTGCTTCAAAAATACGGGCGCAAGCAGCGGGCGAAAGAGCGTCCGCCGCAAGCCCGTAAACGGTCTCGGTCGGTAGAGCCACAGAAAACCCCTCTGCCAGCATCGAGACCGCTTCGTCTATGCCCAGAGGCGCCTGCAGGACGTGTGTTTTCAATCGAGAGAGATGGCGAGGACCTCTTCCGTCTGGATCTTGCGGAAGGCGAGTAGGTTTCTAGCCACACTCGGCATTTCGGAGCTCAAGACCGCTGCGGCAAATAGGGCTGCATTTTTAGCTCCAGCCACGCCGATGGCAAAAGTCGCCACTGGGATTCCCGCAGGCATCTGCACGATCGAAAAAAGAGAATCCTGCCCGCGCAAAATCTGGCTCTCAATCGGAACGCCAAGGACTGGGATGTGCGTGTGCGCAGCAAGCATTCCTGGGAGATGTGCCGCGCCGCCCGCTCCGGCAATGATGCAGCGGAGCCCGCGTGATTCGGCCGACTTGGCATATTCTGCGAGCAAGTCTGGTGTGCGGTGAGCCGAGACAACGCGGCATTCGTGTTCGATGCCCAGTTTCTGCAGGAGCTCGGCCGTTTCCTTCATCGTGCTCCAGTCTGATCGACTCCCCATGACGACTCCGATTATGGGCGTCTTCGTCTTTGATTTTTTCGATTTCATTTTGTTCTGCGAATTGAACACGGCCCCAGCGATCTGCCTAGAGAGTCCGGATCGGTTGCTTTTGCCAATAAAAAAGTAAAAGGCCGGGCGGAACAGCGTTCCACCCGGCCTTAATGATCGATGTTATTTAGATGTTCCGATTTTGCTCGGAGCAGGTGCTGGTTTTGGCTTGCTGGCGCAAGCGCCCAATCCAAGAGCTGCGATCGCGAGTGCTGCTACGGCAGCGATAGTTGCGAATTTCATGTTAATATTTCCCCCTCCTTTCCAGGCATGTTGCCGCCGCAAATCTGTCACAAACTGAAAAGCTGACAACATTATTCAGAGAATTCCTCATGGGGGGGAAATCCCCACAGTGCCCGCCTTGGAGGCGCTGCTGGGCGATGCGACTTCAAAGTGCGCTATTCCCACTCGATCGTGGCAGGCGGCTTGCTGGAGATGTCGTAGCAGACACGATTCACTCCCTTGACCTCATTGATGACTCGGGAGGAAATGCGGGCTAGAATCTCGTTTGGCATACGCACCCAGTCGGCGGTCATCCCGTCGTGGCTGCTCACGATACGCAGCGCGATCGTGTAGTCGTAGGTTCGCTCATCACCCATCACCCCAACGGAGCGTACTGGCAGGAGGACGGCAAAAGATTGCCAAACTTTGTAATACCACTCGGAGGCTCTCATTTCCTCGATCACGATGGCATCCGCTTCTCGAACGATGCGGAGTCGCTCAGTCGTGATATCTCCGATGATGCGAACTGCTAGGCCGGGGCCGGGGAAGGG
>VFJO01000110.1 GCA_009886045.1 Verrucomicrobiota bacterium | reverse complement strand
CCCACTCAAGCAGGAAGGTCTCCTCACACGCGACCCGCGCATGAAGGAACGTAAAAAGCCTGGCCAACCCGGCGCCCGCAAACGCTTCCAGTTCTCGAAACGCTAAGTTCTCAGACTCAAAAAAGATTCAGAGAAGAGGCCCCAGTGGCTTCTTCTCTTTTTTTGTCCCATCTGATGGCGCAAATTTTCCAATCAAAAATCTTTCTTTCGCAAGAAGGATCAAGTTAGTCTGAGATCCCCTTAGTAGATTATTCATGAATCCTAGCACCAGAATCGCTCCCGAGCACACTCCGTGGCTTCGTTTTTGGGGAGTGCGTGGTTCGATCCCCACGCCGGGACCGTCCACGATTCGCTATGGAGGCAACACCTCGTGCCTAGAGTTAAGAATCCACTCGCAGATCGTTGTCATTGATGCAGGCTCAGGAATCAGCTCGCTCGGCCGTGAGCTCCTCAGGGAGTTTGGAGCCAATCCGATCAGCCTCATCCTTCTCAACACTCATACCCATTGGGATCACATTCAGGGCTTCCCCTTCTTCATCCCAGCTTACATGAAGCAAAATCGCATCCGAGTCATTGGCCGCGATCCCAAACCAGATTCGCTCGAATCAATTTTTAAAAAGCAAATGGATGGCGAACATTTTTTCCCCGTTCCATTGGAAGCCATGCAGTCGGAGTTACACTTCGAGCACCTGAATCCTGAAGGCCAAGCCGAGATTGATATTGGAAGCGTTCAATTTTCGACATGTCCGACGAATCATCCCGGTGGATGTCTTGGTTATCGCTTTAGAACAACAAAAGGAGACGTGGTTCTCTTATCTGATCATGAGACCGAGGGCGACGATGAAGCTCGAATCTTGGAATTTATCAAAGGTGCAAACACTCTTGTGGCAGACACTCAATATACGCCTTCAGAATTTGTATCGCGTCGCGGGTGGGGGCATGGATGCTCGAGCGGCGTCATTTCCCTCGCATTGAAAGCCGACGTGAAAAATCTCTATATGATGCATCACGACCCGACACATGATGATGACTTTATCGACGCAATGTTGTCGGATGCCAGAAAAATGGTTCCGTCTTCATCTTCCATGAAAGTTTTTGCCGCCACAGAGCGGGAGAAGATTTTCATCTAGAGACAGACGCTGAAACGGCAAGCCGTACCCGAAGGGCTTGCGAGGACTTATGCGCTACTTTTTATTTCCTGACTGGCGTTGCGTCGCAAGTTCATGGAGGTGCTCCTGGAATGAGGGGAATTTCTCAAGTATCCGATCGAATGTATTCTTCTCAAGACTGTAGAGATCTACATAGCCCAGCGCTCGTGCGGAGGCACTTCTGGGCTGACTCAGGAGCAGAGCCATTTCTCCAAAATAACTTCCAGCGGCAAGCGTTGCAAAAACCGTCTTCCCATCAGCGGAGACAATCTCCACTTGGCCGGAACTGATAAAATACATGCTGTCTCCCTCATCTCCAGCCTGAAAGACATAGTCTCTCGGGGTCAGGATGGTCGGCTTAAGGTTCAAGACCAGTTCTTTCACAAGAGCTTCGCCTGCACCCTCAAATATAGGGACTTTTTCCAGCATCGCTTGATTGATAAAAATCGAGACTTTTAATTTTAGGGAGTGTGGCAAATCGGCTAAGACATGAGACTCATTGTGTCCCCGCCGCGATTCCCACATATAGTCGTAGTAATCACGGATTTGGTTTTGAAGAACCTGAGGAATATGTCGGAACCGCATGAAAGTATTGATCTCATCAATTTGCTCGGTGAATTTTTTGCGGGCCGCGTCCAAGTTGGATATCAAACCAGCAAAAATAGCGATCACGTAGCCATAGAGTCCTGCCCCCATGATCTCTATCACGATAGCAAACATCGTTTGCTGCGGAGTGACAGGTGTGACATCGCCGTAGCCAATGGTGGCGATGGTAGTAACTGCCCAATAGAAGCTTCTAAGGTATAGTAAATTTTTCTCGGCATGCCACTCCGGGCCAATATTTCCAGCGCCCAAGGCAATCCAACCGCAGGCTGCCCAGTGGGCAAAGAGAGCCACCCAAAAGGCGAGAATAAACATCCTCAACAAACTGGCGTTGATGATATTCGCTTTGGCAATTTTCTGCATGAAGGTGGCTATGTGTGCCAAGCGCAGAAGGCGCAGCAGTTTGACCCCCCCCCAGCTCGCTCCGAAAAATAGAGTCCATGGGAAAATCGATAACAAATCCAAAATAAACCAACCTTTAAGGTATTTGAGGGCAATGCCCTTGCGGGATGTGACAAGCTGATCATTGACTCGAACTGGAGTCAGAAAATTCAAGACCATGTCGATTAGAAAGGTTCCCATAATAAAGGAATCGACAATGAGCAAGGCTCCCTCCACGGGAAGTTGCAAAACCAAGCGCAGCGGGGTTTCAATCGCCGCAACAACAGTCATCAACAAAACGAAGGCGTCCCATGACTGCTTGAACTTGCCTTCGCGACTGAATATGTTTGGCTTGGGAATCACGAGTTTTAGGAGATAAAAAGATTAGCTGGCGATCTGAAATGCAGATGGCTCTGCACCTTAGGAACGATAATCTGAAAAACAAGATTTTATTCCTGTAAACAATTGTTCCAACAGAGGTCTCAAAGTCAGCTAACCTTATCCTGTCCAAACTTGACTTAAGTGTTCACGATACAGAAATGGAATCACAGCCTGAAATCCACGAATTGCGTCGAAACTACAAGCGCGACCCGCTAGCGGAGACTGCCTTGAATTCTGACCCGGTGGCCCAGTTTCGTGTGTGGTTTGAAGAAGCGCGCGTCGCCGGAATCCTCGAGCCAAATGCCATGACGCTTGGCACGGCGGATGCCAACGGCTGTGTGTCGTGCCGCACAGTTTTATTAAAGGGAATCGACGAGCGGGGATTTGTGTTTTTTACAAATTATGAAAGTCGCAAGGCTCGGCAAATTGAGCAAAATCCGCGAGCTGCCTTATTGTTCCCTTGGGTTGAACTGGAGCGCCAAGTCGAGATCGCTGGCAGGGTGGAGAAAATTGCCGAGTCTGAGTCGCTGGAGTACTTTTTAAGCAGACCATTCGGCAGCCGTATCGGTGCATGGGTCTCGGAACAAAGCTCCGTCATTGCTTCACGAGATGTCCTCGAGACGCGATTCCAAGAGCTGAAAAACGAGTTCGCCGACGGCAATGTCCCAAAGCCGAAGGGCTGGGGTGGGTACTGCGTTGTGCCGGAAACCATCGAGTTCTGGCAGGGTGGTGCCGATCGCCTGCACGATCGTTTTTTGTATTCGCGATCTGACACAGGTTGGAAAATTTCGAGGCTGGCCCCCTGATCAACGCAGACTGCGAGCGCAATGTTTTTCGTCTAAGCCAGGGGAGAAGATTCCAGCTGGTTTTTAAACCCACAGCCTGCGATCGAGTGTGCGGTATTGGATGGCTTCACCAATGTGATCGGAGGTGATTCGATCACTGAGAGCCAGATCGGCAATGGTGCGAGAAACTTTCAGGATGCGGTCATAAGCTCGGGCGCTCAGCTGGAGGTCTTCCATGGCGTGGCGAAGCATCTCAACACAGGTCTCATCGAGAGGGCAGAACTTTTTGATCTGAGCATGCGACATCCGTGCGTTTGATGCTGTCTTTCTTTCATTCGCAAACCGGTTTTTTTGAACATCGCGAGCCTGCAGAACGCGTTGGCGGATGGACTCGGATGGCTCGGCTGATCCTGAACTGGAAAGTTCTTTGAAGGCCACCGCGGGGGCCTCCACATGGATATCAATGCGGTCCAGCAGCGGGCCTGAGATGCGGTTGCGGTAACGTTCGATTTGGACGCTGGAGCACCGGCACTCTCGCTTGGGATCCCCATGAAATCCGCATGGGCAGGGGTTCATCGCCGCAATGAGAATGAAATCCGCTGGAAACGTCATCGTTCCCGCTGCGCGGGAGATTGTGACCCTGCCATCCTCGATCGGTTGGCGCATGACTTCCAACGTGGAGCGTTTGAATTCCGGCAACTCATCGAGAAATAAGACTCCATTATGAGCAATGCTGACTTCGCCCGGTGTGGGATTGGCCGATCCACCCAAAAGGCCAATGTCGCTGATGGTGTGATGCGGCGAGCGAAACGGCCGCTTGGAAACAAAGGCGTTTGATTCGTCCAGAAGACCGCAAATGCTATGAATCTTCGTTGTTTCAATCGCCTCGTCGAGGGTCATGGGAGGGATGATGGTGGGAATGCGCTTAGCCAGCATGCTCTTGCCAGAGCCCGGAGGTCCAATCAGAAGGAGATTGTGTCCCCCAGCCATGGCAACTTCGATGGCCCGCTTGACTTGGTGTTGGCCTTTGACTTCGGAAAAATCGACATCATCGAGTGATCCCTCCGTGAGACGCTCGGCGGCGCTGCCGCAAATGGGTGTGAGTTCCTTTTTATTAGAAAGGAATTCGTAGGCTTCGCGCAGGTTTTTGACGCCGTAAACTTCGATGCCTTCGACAATCGCGGCCTCGGCCGCATTGGCAGCAGGAAGTATGACCGCTTTCATCCCCTGATCGCGCGCCGACACCGCGATGGGAAGAGCGCCCTTGATCGGTCGAATCTCCCCAGTCAGGGCAAGTTCTCCAATCACAAAGCATCTCTCAAGGCGAGGAAGTGCTGCGCTTTCCGCCACGGCAATCATGCCAACGGCAATCGGTAGATCAAAACTCGGACCCTCTTTTTTGATGTCAGCAGGCGCCAGGTTGATGGTCGTGCGCTCGCGAGGCCAGCGGAAGCCACTATTTGAAATGGCCGTGGTGACGCGGTCCTTGCTCTCGCGGACTGCAGCATCGGGAAGGCCGACGACAATCACCACCGGGTTGCCTGAACCTGTGTTGACCTCGACTTCGACTTGGATCGCCTCCACTCCTTGAAGCGCGGCTGAGAATACGCGAGTAAGCATATATCGTCGGGTGTAGCAGAGGGTGAGGGGAGTGTCCAAGCTAGGATTACTATTTCGATGAGCGCAGGCGGCTGTTATGACTCCTCGTATGTCAAATCCCTACGAGTCACAAACCTTGGTCGATGAGTACTTGTTTTTCCACTACGCCACATTCGCCGAGGCAGCCGGGGATCTTCCCGTCCCACAGGAAGCTTGGGGCTTTCCGCAGCGTGTCGTTGCCGAGCTTCTAGATACCTCCAGTCTCAATCGGACGGCGCTGGATCTGGGCTGCGCGGTTGGAGCATCATCCTTCGAACTCGCTCGTTCGATCCCAATGGTTTTGGGCATCGATTTTTCCCATGCATTTATTCGGGCCGCCCGAGATTTAAAACACAGCCACGCTTTGGAAGGTTCCGTGCTCTCGGAAGGAAAGCGCCTGCAATCCTTCACGGCCCGCATAGTGAGTGAGCTCCATCCCGAACGGGTGGAATTTGAAACAGGAGATGCGATGAATCTCCGGGGCGATCTAGGCAGGTTCGATGTCGTCTTAGCAGCAAATCTGATCTGCAGATTGCCTGATCCCTTGCGCTTTGTTGAAAGACTTGCAGACCTTGTGGCCCCTGGCGGTCAGCTTCTCCTCGCGACTCCTTTTTCCTGGCTCGAGCAATTCACACCACAGAGCAATTGGATAGGTGGCAGCGAAGATTCCAGCGCATCCTGTGAGCTTCTCGCTGAGCTATTGCGACCTGCATTTTCCTTAGAGCTAACAAAGAACCTGCCTTTCTTGATCCGTGAACACTCCAGAAAATTCCAATATGGCATCTCACTCGGCACCCGTTGGCGCAGGCATTGATTGGGAGGCGCGCTATATCGCGAACGATACTCCGTGGGACAAAGGTGCCGCGCATCCGGCATTGATTGACCATTTAAAAAAACAGCCCATCACTGGCAGAGTGCTTGTTCCGGGATGTGGAGTTGGACATGACGTGCGAGCGTTGGCCGAAAATCCAGTCTTGAGCATTCTGGGCATAGATATCGCACCTACAGCTCTCCACTTGGCGCGGAGTTTTCCCAGGGCGGGAAACGAAAGCTATCTGGAAGGTGATTTTTTGGGCGGAGATGCTGTTGAAGCGGGTTCGTTTGATGTGATTGTCGAGCACACCTGCTTTTGCGCTATCCCCCCAATACGTCGCAAAGACTATGTGAATGCCGCATCCGATGCATTGCAAAGCGGAGGCCTTCTCTTAGCGGTTTTTTTTACAAACCCGGAAAACACCGATCCAAATACTCCACCATTCCGCTGCGAAATGAATGAGATCAGAGACCTTTTTTCAGAGGACTTTGAATTCTTGGAGTCAGATGAGTTGATATCAACGTTCAGAGAAAGAATGGGCAGGGAAACCCTCTGCCTGCTCCGCAAAAAAACTCTATCAAAATCCTCATGGCCAGCCCGACCGCAATAGCACTTTGATTTTTGGAGGGAAAGAAGGTATTTATTTATCCTTCCACCATGAACCATCCACCCACCCAATCACCAATCGCAAGAGTGCCTGCAGGGCCGACTTTCCAAGTGGCTGTTGGATTGCTCACTGTTTTTCTCCTGGTTCAAATCGCCTGCCTCATCTTGCACTACGCCCCTCTGCTCCAGAAGGACCTCATAAAAAATTCCACTCCACCAGCAGCTCCACAAGTGCTGGCTGCTCCTGCTCCAGTGTCTGATGTCGCGCCTCAAAGTGCGGCTCAGCCAGCTACAGCAGCTACAGCAGCTACAGCAGCTACAGCAATCGACGACGCGTTGATCGAAAAAATCCGCCGTATCGTTGAGGACTCCGACAAGGCGTTTCGTATCGGTGACTACGACGCTGGGATGTCTAAAGTTGAAGAGGCCGACAAACTATTACCCGGCGACCCTGGTGTCATGCTCCGCATTGGACGACTCTATGAGAAAAAAGGGGACACGAAGGCCGCCGCCGAAACTTACAAAAAGGTTCTCGAACTTCCGGAACTCTCCACTGAACTGCGTGCCCAAACACAGCGAAAAATCGGGATGCTCAGCCTTCCCACTAGCACGCCCATTCCAACTGTGGTCGCCAGCGAAGCCGGGTCCGATGTTCGCGATGAGTTTGGCCTCCAGCCTGGGGCGAGCCTTGGAATTATTGAAACACGACCAACCGACGGGCCGAATGGGGCAAAAAACCTTCGTATCTCTATCAAGGCGCGACCTGGCCAATCCATTGATCCGCGTCAGATGGCCGTTCATGTATTTTTCTATGAAAGCAACGCGAATGGCGAGGTGCAGCTCACAAATGCAGATGTTCTAACCGAGTGGATCAGCCCTCCAGTGGATTGGAGCCATGATGAGCCTGAGCTTCTGAATGCGATTTACACTCCGTCTGTAAATTCCGCGCTCACCTATGCTGGATATCTTGTGGGGATTTATTACAAAAATGATCTTCAGGACACACGAGCCGAGCCAGGATCGATTGCTGTCGAAAACCCGCTTCCACTTTACTTAACAACCCAGCAGTAATGAAAATCCTCGTAGCCCTCAGTGATCCCAGTGTTTTTTCCACGCTCTCCCAGGCAATCGCAGCCCTTGGGGAGTCAACTCCAAGCTTCGCTGCGGACTCGGATGCGGTGGTCGAGTGGATCAATACCAACGGCGGATGTGATCTGCTTATTTCCGAGGTTTATCTGACCCCGACGGATGGCTTCGCACTCCGCGATGCCCTGCTGCCCTACTTGCCAGAGCTAAAAGTTATCTACACTTCGCAACATGATGTCTCGCCGTACCTAGATCGCTTTGCAGGGGCTCCCTTTCTGTCTCAGCCAATCACCGCCAATGCGCTGGCGGAGGCTTTCTCGACTCTAGGGCTCCAAGCCGCTCCTCTCGTGGAGCCAACGCCTGCTGCCCCTTCACCACGCCCAACCCCCTCAGCTTCGGCCCCGAAGCCGCGCGTTGCGGGGACCCCGACGTCTCAATCCAACGCTGTCAAGCCCGCCGCGCCCACGGCAAAAGCCCAAGCAAAATCTCCGGAGCTAAGTCCAGACCTTCCTCCCGATGATTTAGTCGGAAAAACAATAGGTCACTACCTGATTGAGGCTCGAATCCGTGATTTAGAAATCGAAACTTTCTACCGCGCTACACAGACTAATATTGGCCGCCAAGTAATCCTTCGCATCCTGAAACCCGAGTTGGCAGGGGACCCCGCAATGGCTGCGAAATTTATGGATGACGCCCGCGCAAGGGCCAAAGTCACGCACACGCTGGTCACAACAGTCTATGAGAGTGGAGAGCACGAAGGAGTTCCCTATTCTTCAAATGAGTTTGTTCCTGCTCCGAATTTAGAGGACTTGATCAAAAGCGGCCAAAAAATCAACCCAGTCACAACCCTCGAAATTGTGAAGTCTGTCGGTGAGGTTTTTGATTTTTTCAACACCAGCGGCATCCAACGCGCGATACTTCTTCCCCGCCATATCATTCTCAAAGCTGGCTCTCCGCCGCGCCTATGGAATATGGCATGTAAGGAGGCTCGGGATTCAACCGACCAGCAAAAGGAAATCCAAAACCTCATCAGCATGTTGCTGCCACTCTTGGCGGAGGACGAATCTGCATCAGCCGCTCAATCCGTGCTGGTCAAGATTCGAGAATTAAATCCTGAATCAACGACATGGAAAGCCATCGCAACACTTGCTGAAAGCCGCATCCCCAAAGCAAAACCAGCAGATGTGCAGAAAATCCAAGCCCAGAGCATCGCTCGAGTGAAGGCTGTCGCAGACTCAAAAAAAATGAGTCGCAGGAATGCGATCATTTACAGCGCAATTTCTCTCACGCTCACATTAGCCGCATGCTTTTTTGGATATAGAGCGCTGACGAGAAACCTAGTCGAAGTAGGAGACCTCGGAAAAATGATCGAAATTCCAGCCGGTGAAATGACAATCCAAGGCCAGAATGTAAAAGTCCCCGCGTTTAAAATTTCGAAATATGAAGTCTCAATTCAGGAATATGGCACTTTTCTGAAAGACCTTCGGGAGAATCCCAGCAAGGAGGCCTCGATCGCCCACCCCAACCAGCCACCGGGCAAATCCCACATCCCAATGGGCTGGGCCGACATGAACGAACTGACTCCCCCTAACCCAGGCTACTACACCAGAGCAAAAACCTGGAGCCGCTATCAGGAGGTTCCACTTTCCATCGACTCACCGGTTTTTGGAGTGGACTGGTATGACGCCTATGCCTACGCAAAGTGGAAAGGCCAGCGCCTGCCAACCGAGCAGGAATGGGAGCGAGCCGCCCGTGGGGAAAATAGTTACACACATCCTTGGGGTAATGAACCCAACCTCAAACTGGCCAACACTGGCAGCGACTTCACCCCCAATCCTGATCCCAAAGTTGGTGGCCAGAACGATGGCTTCAAGCGCTGGAGTCCTGTCAACAAGCCTCCAGGCGATGTCAGTGGCTACAAAGTTTACGGTACGGCTGGCAACGTCTCCGAGTGGACAGCCACATGGGCCGAGGATACGGAGAAAACGGGTGAAAAAGTTCCAGTCTATCGCGGAGGCAACTGGAAGACAGCTGATGAAAAAACCATCTTGCGGCGCGGAACAAAACTCACCGAGTTTCAAAGCGACGATGCGCTAGGCTTCCGGACTGCGGCAGACTCGAATTAGAAAAATGGTGAATCTCCGGGAATGGCTGGCCTTCTTTTATCCACCCAGAGACAGCGCTGGAATGAGCAATCGCCCTGATGAAAAATTTTGTACACCTTGACCCTCATGTTTCCAATCCGCCAATTTTTTAAAGGAATCCTCCTTGTGTTGGCTTTCGCTGGGCTCTCGCAGAGCGCTATCGCGCAGCTGCAAGTAGATATAAGCCTCAAGCGCACCCTCTACATCAGCTACGAGCCGATCTTGATCAATGTGAGTCTCACAAATCTGAGTGGAAATCCTCTGCCTCTCAGCGATGCAAATGGGAACCATTGGTTTGGATTTCAGATCGAAACATTGGATGGACGGCCTATCGCACCGAGAAGCTCAAACTATTCGAACGAGCCACTCGTGCTCGCAGCGGGGCAAAAACTTAGTCGGACGGTCAACCTTACACCACTCTTTCCGATTGGGGAATTCGGGGGTTATCGGGTTCAAGCTGCCATCTATGCCGCATCACTCAAACGTTTCTTTAACTCTCCTGCTTTAAATATTGAAATCACTGATGGTCGCCCCATTTTCCAAAAAACCGTGGGAGTCCCCGAGGGTATGCTTGGCGCCGGCGAGATACGAAATATCACGATCTTGACGCATCGCCTGCCGAACAGCACCCAGCTCTATGTCCGTATTGAGAATGCCAAAGGTGGCAAAGTTTATTGTACTCACCGGCTTGGTCGGCTTGTCTCCTACGGCATCCCCGAAATCCTGCTCGATAAAAAAAACCAGATTCATGTCCTCCAGAACGTAGCCCCCAAAGCCTTTCTTTACTCCCAGATTGGCCTCAACGGGGAAGTCCTAGTGCGAAAAACCTACAACCAAATTGTGAAGCGTCCGATTCTCCGAGAAGGACCGGATGGCAAAATCCAAGTCATAGGCGCGCAGGAGATCGATCCCAAGGCTCAGGCGGCAAAGCCACCCGTGCCTTCCCTCTCCGACCGGCCGATCTCGCTGCCGGATTCAGCAACAGATGCCCCTTCAGATGAGGATCGTCCCAGACAACTCCTATCAGAGTAGTCTTAAGTAGTCTTAGTTTGAGAGAATTGCCCGCAGACTGCCAGTGATGCGGCCGTCATACAGCGCCTTGCCGATGATGGCACCGTAAAGTCCGGGCATTACATTGAGGCGGCGCAGATCATCGGAGCAGGAGACACCTCCGCTTGCGATGAGATTGCAACGCAAGAGAGAAAGCATTTTTTCAAGTTCGGAAAAATTCGGCCCCTGTAGCATTCCATCGGTGGCTATATCGGTATAAATGATCGTTCCAGCGCCAGCATCCTGAGCGGCTAGAGCGAGGTCGCTGGCTGAGGTGCCTGTTGTTTCTGTCCAACCTTTGACCGCGACCTTGCCGCCATGCGCGTCAATACCGACGGCGATATGTTCCCCGCCAAATCGGGAGCACATTTCAGCGATTGTCTCCGGTGATTGGCACGCCTTGGTTCCGAGAATGACGCGTTTCACGCCTGCATCAAAAGCGGACTGGATTTTTTCGGGACTGCGCATGCCCCCACCGAGTTCGCAGGGCACATTCACAGCGGCACAGATTCTGGCCACGCAATCCAGATTCTGTGGTTCACCGGAAAAAGCGGCGTCGAGGTCCACGATGTGGAGCCAGTCCGCGCCTGAGTCCTCCCACTTTTTTGCGAACTCTACGGGGTCGGACGAGTAAACGGTTTTTTCGGTGGCCAATCCGCGTTTGAGACGTACAACTTGGCCACCCATGAGGTCAATCGCAGGGAGAAGAATCATAATGTGGAAAGAAAATTCCTGAGGAGTGCAAGGCCGGTGGACTGGCTTTTCTCAGGATGAAATTGAACAGCGTGCAGACTCCCGCGCGAGATGCTTGCGGCAAAGGAGATGCCGTGGTCGGTCCATGCGCTCACGAGCGATGAGTCCGTTGGAACTGGGTAATAGGAATGCACAAAGTACATCGAGACATTCTCGGGTACTCCATCGTAAAGTGGTCCGCAGGGCTTTGAGAGGGTGTTCCAGCCCATGTGGGGAACCTTGAGTCCGCTTGGGTTGAAACGCACGACGCGCCCGCTTAGTACGCCAAGGCCCTCGACCCCTGGCGACTCCTCGCTGGATTCAAAGAGAAGCTGATAGCCAAGACAGATGCCAAGATACGGACGCCCGGCAAGCGCCCACTCGCGCACAGGATTCCAGAGCCCCGTAGCGCGCAGGTTTTTTGCACAATGCGCGAAGGCTCCCACGCCGGGAACGACGATGGCATCAAGCGCGGAAAGATTTGATGGTTCTGTGACCAAGCATGGAGACGATCCTGCCACCTCGAGGGCCTTGCACACGCTGCGAAGATTGCCACTGCCATAATCGATGACTCCGACCTTCGCCCTACTCACAGAATTCCCTTTGTGCTTGGAATTCCCTGAACCCGAGGGTCGATCGAGATGGCCTGGTCGAGTGCCCGGGCTAGAGATTTAAAGATGCCCTCTGCCATATGGTGGGCATCACGACCGGAAAGGATTTCCACATGCAAGTTCATCCCCGCATGTACAGAGAGGGCGCGGAGAAATTCCTCAACGAGTTGGAACTCGAAATTTCCGCCAATCGGCGAAACGCCCTCCGGCGCCTTGTAGGCAAGAAACGGCCTGCCGCTTAAATCCACCACGCAGCGCACGAGGGCCTCATCCATCGGAACGTAGAAAAACCCATAGCGACGTATTCCAGCCTTGTCCCCAAGGGCCTGAGTCATGGCTTGTCCGATGGCAATTCCTGCGTCTTCAACGGTGTGGTGGAAATCCACTTCGATATCCCCCTTGGCCGTGAGATCCAAATCCATCAGGCCATGTTTTGAAAACAACGTGAGCATGTGATCAAAAAATGCGATTCCGGTTGAGACTCTTGATTTTCCGGAGCCGTCGAGATTGATCGTGATTTGAATCGAGGTTTCCGAAGTCGTGCGGTTAATGGTTGCTTCGCGTCGCATGAGAGAACTCAAACAGAAGCGGGCTCCTTTGTGAAGGCTGACGAGCGTTGCCTTGACCTCCATTCCCTTCTTGGATCAAGCTCTGCCTATGAGACGCGCTGCAACCTAAATGATGCATGGTTCAATGCGAGGGGTGGCAGACTCCATTCCGTTCTAAAAATTCCATGATTCGAAATGTCCTTCTCGACTGGTCCGGTACTCTTGCCGACGATCTTTCTGCCGTGCTGGTGGCAACAAACTTGATTTTTGCCGAGTATGGGAGGGATCCCCTCACGCTTGAGGAGTTCCGTGAACACTTTCGCTTACCTTTTTCCGGATTCTATGCGGATCTCCTCCCTGCGGCCACTTCCGAAGGGCTCGAGGCGCTCTATGAACGTTTTTTTCTTGGATTCAATGACAAGATCGACCTGCTGCCCGGCGCGATGGATTTTCTGAAATTCTGCCGCAGCACGGGTCGGAGGGCATTTCTTCTGAGCACGATCAAAACTTCACACTTCAATATTCAAGCTTCTCGGCTTGGGGTTCACGAGTACTTCGAGGTTGCTTACACCGAGATCATGGACAAGCGCGGAAAAATTCGTGAAATCCTAGAGACTCACTCACTCGATCCCAAAGAAACGATGTTCGTGGGTGACATGGTTCACGATATCGAAACCGCCAAGCACGGAGGAGTATTGGATGTCGCTGTCCTCTCCGGATTTGATCGGATTGAAAAGCTCATTCCAGCATGCCCTACGATCATCGCGCGCGACATCGCAGCCGTGCAACAACTACTATGAACGAAATTCTTATTGATTCCCTGCGCGTGCCAACGCGGATAGGCGTGCCCGACGAAGAGCGCGTAGAGCTTCAGGAACTCGAACTCCATATTCGTATCGAACCGATGAGGGGATTTCACGAAATGCGCGACGACATCAGCCTCACAGTTGACTACGCGGCGGTCTGCCAGCGCGTGGCGGAGATGGCGATGGAGCGTCCCCGGAGGCTCATTGAGACGCTTGCACAGGAAGTTTGTGACCGTATTTTGGAAGAGTTCACTGCGACCTCTGTGGAGGTGGAAATCCGGAAATTCATTCTTCCAACAACCCGCTACGTTGCCGTGCGGTGCATCAGCCAATCCTCGCGCAACCCGCCATACGCCCGCCCCCACTGAGAATCGTATTTCCAGCTATGGTCACCGCTCCCTCAATAATCATCTCTCCTTCGACCACCGCAGAGTCGCAGAGCGTGGCCCTTCCACGCACGACGGCATGCCCTCGCACCTCGGCTTGATCTGTAATCATCGCCTTGTTTTGGATTCGAGCGGTGCCCGAAATTTTTGCATTGCCAGTAATCTGGCTTCGACCTGTCACAACGGCCATTTGCGAGACACTTGCACACCCGCCAACTCTTGCTTGGCCCATGATGTTGGCGCTGCCTCGCACTTGGGCATATTCACCGATCCATGCATTCTCCCCAACGGAAATCTGCCGCCCGTCAATTTTTGCGAGATCTGTGACGAGAGCATTTCCGGAAATTCGGGCACATCCTGCAACCAGTGCTTCTCCTGAAATGATGGCATCTCCACAAGCGACGGCCTCATCCGTGATCCTTGCGTCATCGCACACATGCGCATTTCCATAAACTTTGGCCTCCGAGTGAATCCAGCAAAGCCCGTTTTGCGAGAGGTTTTTCTCACTCTCAATCCAGCCCCCGAGTTCGCCAAGCTTGATCGCTCCGTCGAGAATCGAAAACATCTCCTTCACGGCGCGCACTCGATGTAATCGAATGCCCTTGTATTCTGCCCGCTCGTTGCTGAGCACGAATTTCATTGGCTCACACAGGTTTCCGAATTTCTAGAGATTTCTGTTTTGGTAATCCTGCATGCAGAAAAATCCGTCAAGTTTTTGGATCGGTCTGCTCCACCTGCGAGGGCGACGAGAGGTTTCTCGCCACAGGGCGGGTGAGAATGATGCGCTGCGTTGCGTTCGAATCCGTCTGGTTTTTGAGGCGTTCTTCTTCAAAATACTGTGACAGAAGAGCCGTCGCTGTACGGGAATCAATTCGTTTGTGCGGATATTTTAACTCAATACGCTCCGATAAATCGTTAGACTGAATGCAGACTTTCCCCTCTTGGAGCAATTCGACCAGAAGACATTTCAAATAGGCACTTCTTGAACCTGTCAGAATCCGATACCTGCAAATGATTTCGTGAAGCGTGCTTTCTTGAAGATCTGTCTGAGGATTGCCCGCCTCTGAACTCGTTGTTAGTACTCGAAGCGAGCGTAAACTCAGGATCGGTGTTTCGGGTTCCGCTAAGTCTGGCTGGGCATCCCCATTCATGACCTCAGGCTCTGTGGAAGGGAGATTTTCCCGTTTGTGAAGGACAATGTGGCGAGAGACTCGGCTTAAAAAGTCCTTCCCAGAGAATGGTTTTGCAAGATAGTCAGAAACACCCATCCGGAGGACAGACTCTACAATTTCTCGACTCCTCTCCGCCGTCATTACGATAAAACGAGTTTTCGTAAAACCTAGGTCAGTTTTCCACTTTTGCAAAAAGTCCACGCCGTCCATCGTGGGCATTTTTAAGTCAAGCAGAATCAAGTCCGGCATTCTATGGAGACATTTTTCCAACCCCTCCTCGCCATTACTAGCCGATTGGAGGTTCACTTCATAAAGAGAAAGTTCACGGCTTACCAAGCTTTGAACCAATTTGCTGTCATCGATACAGAGTAGATGGGGAACTTTGTGGAACATAAGAATTAGCCTTGATGACAAACAATCAGCTGATCCATGCCGGTAGGACGCTAGTCTCAATGTCTACCAAGAACGAACAGACCTCTAAAAGCTAACAATCATTCTGTGAGAAGCAAGACATTTTTGGCCTCCCGTAAACTATGCGCATTGCGCCACATTAAATGACCGCATTGCGCCACATTAAATGACACTGGGGAGGATGAGATAAAACGCACCGAGGAAGTCGTTGCGTCATAAAGAATGACACCCGGATGAAAAAAGAATCTGGGACAATG
>VFJO01000277.1 GCA_009886045.1 Verrucomicrobiota bacterium | reverse complement strand
CCCACTCAAGCAGGAAGGTCTCCTCACACGCGACCCGCGCATGAAGGAACGTAAAAAGCCTGGCCAACCCGGCGCCCGCAAACGCTTCCAGTTCTCGAAACGCTAAGTTTTCAGACTCCACAAACAAAGAGCCGCCCGACTTCAGGCGGCTCTTTTGTTTTACAGAGTTGATTTACTTCTCAGGCATGATTTGAGGAGCTAACTCGGCAATGGCGGACTGAATCAGCGCGGTCGTCTGCTCCAGATTCTTGCCTTGAGATACGAACCCCTCCAACACAGGAGCATTCACGATCACATACGCCCAGCGGTGGTTCGTATTGTGAAGCAACATGTCGAAATTCGTTTTTAGCACCCTCACAAAATGGTGTGGCGTCGTGGTGTGTTTTCCAATGAACCAATAGCAGAAGATCGATGTCAGCTCGCGCTGTGTGCCGTTATTGAGACTGACAGATCTGGACACTGTGAGCTTCATGACGTCCAACGTCCCTCCATCAGCCAGCGGCACTGGCATGACCTCACCACTCTTAATCGTCCATCCCTGCGCCGGCAAACACACTTCAGGGCGGTGGATGCTCCGCTTTTCCGCTCCGGCAAGCACGATTTGGCAGTGAATGTCATTACCAAGCCCGTCCGAGTAAAACTTCTTAGCGAATTCCGTATCGGCGGGAAGAATGACCTTCTCGGACTCGGAAACGGGCTGCTCGCTCCCCCACAGGTCAACGAGCGTGCCGGGAAGTTTCATCACAATGCCTGGCTCCGATTTCGTGGCGGGCGGGGTTCCCCACAGGCAAGCGATCACGGTGAGCGCAGCGAGAGCGAGAACCAGTAGGGGTCGCCAAAGGGGAAATGAAAAACGCTCTGCCGGAGAAGCCAAGCTTGTTGGTGTTTGCATGGAAGATGTCTTTACACCTTTTAATGGGCTCGAGCAACACGCGAGCTGCATTCGTTGCCGTTCGCCAAGAGGAGATGAGTTCTTGCAATGACTAGTTTTTGCGCGAATGATGAGGTCGTGATGGTGACAGGCAATTCCTCCCAGTGGATTCTGCGAAAGTATGCGGATGGTGAAAAGTTTGGCCCTGTGCCATTTGATCAAGTCCGCGACTGGGCCTCATCGGCACGGATTCATCCCCAAGATAGCCTCTCAAATGATGGTCGCACGTGGCACAAGGCAACAATGCTCGAGGAACTCAAGATGGACTGGATTGTGGAGGTCACCGACCAGTTCTTCTATGGCCCCACCACGGCGGGAACACTTTTAGAATTTCTAAAGCTTGGAGAAATTTCATCGGACACCAAAATCATTAATTGCTGCACAGGAGAAACCATGCTCCTCAGCGAGGTTTCTTTTTTTCCTACAGCCTCTCCCCGCGTGGTTGTTTTAAAGGACAGCCTGCATAATCGCGTTTTGGAACTCGAAGCCTCGCTTCTCCAGAAACAAACCGAATTGAGATTCGCCCTTGATAAAGTTGACCATTTGGAAAACCGCTTGGCGAATTTAAGTTCCGGCAGCGACTGATTAGTGCGTCCACTGGAGGAATTCGTTGAAGAGTGTTCATTGCGAAGCTTTCTTCTCCTGCTAAAATCCTATCAATGTCCCGTCTTCTACCACTTTTCCTCTTGGTTCTCTTTGCCGTTGCACCGCTGAATGCCGTTGAAATCTCACGCAGCCTTGTGCGAATCGAAGCGACTTCCCAAGAACCAAACTACAAATCACCTTGGAGCCCGGGCGATGTGTCCTCCGGCGTTGGCGCGGGGTTTGTGGTCGCAGGCAAGCGGATCATGACAAACGCCCATGTTGTGAGCAATGCCCGCTTCCTCACCGTTTTTAAGGAAGGTGATCCAAATCCTTACATCGCCAAGGTTCTTCACATCGCCCACGACTGCGATCTCGCTTTGCTCAGCATCGATAATCCGGAATTTTTCAAGGACACACTTCCTTTAGATTTTGGCGGCATTCCAGAAATCGAGTCTGTTGTTTCCGCTTACGGATATCCAGTCGGAGGCACCCGTCTCTCCGTAACGCGCGGCATTGTCTCGCGCATCGACTTCCAAATCTATTCCCACTCCGGCATGGATTCTCACCTCGCGATCCAGATCGATGCGGCCATCAATCCCGGTAATAGTGGAGGCCCGGTGATGCAAAATGGAAAAGTCGTCGGGGTCGCTTTCCAAGGCTACAGCGGAGACGTTGCACAGAACGTCGGCTACATGATCCCGACGCCAGTGATTCATCGCTTTCTCAAGGATGTGGAGGACGGTCGCTACGATCGCTACGTTGACCTGGCCCTAACTTATAGCAATCTCTTCAATCCAGCGGCCCGCCGCGCGTTGGGGTTGGATGGCGATAACTCGGGCGTGGTGGTCTCGAGCGTATATAGCGGGGGGGCGTCCGATGGAATTGTGAGCCCCGGCGATGTGATCCTGAAAATCGACGGACATACCGTTTCGAGCGATGGGACCATTCCTTTGCTGAACGAAGCTGTGCCTCTGGATGAAGTGGTGGAGCGAAAATTCAAAGGGGAAAAAGTGAAGCTCGACATCCTCCGCGATGGCAAGCCCACCACGCTCATCGTGCCTCTGAATGCGCCTTGGCCATTCAAATTACAAAGTCATCTCTACGATGAGAAACCCTGCTTTGTCGTTTTTGGAGGTCTCGTTTTCCAGCCAGCGGATCAGAATTTCATGGAGGCGTACGATCCCTCGGACCAACGTTTAAACTATCTCTTTGATTATTTCGTTTCCGACGAAATCCACCTCGCTCGACCGGAGATCGTCGTTCTAAGCAATATCCTTCCCGATCCTGTGAATGCTTACGCCGAGGAATTTCGATTTTCCGTCGTTGACGAGGTGAACGGCCATCCGATCAAGACGCTCGAGGACATCGTAAAGGCATTTGATGAACAAACCGATTACTACGTGATCCAATTTGCCGGCGGTGGCCGCCCGATTGTTCTCGACCGCAAAGCCGTTGATGAGGCCCGTCCGCGCATCCTCGCGCGCTATGCGGTCACCTCGGAAAAAAACCTCGAAAAATGAAAGCCATATCTCTTCAGCGCATCCTCTGGGTTGCCCTCCTCTTCTTGTGCCCGCTTTGGGTTGCCTCGGCCATCGCGGATACGGCGCCGGGAGCCTCCGATGCGTCTCTCTCGCAATCTCTCTTACGAGTCAATTCGACCAATCAAGTGTACGAATTTTTTCAACCTTGGATCAAGAAGCCGCCCTTCAGTCGCCGAGGCATCGGTGCACTTCTTGATGGCGGTCGCATTCTTGTGACCGCGGAACTCGTCGCCAATTCGACTTTCATCGAAATCGAAAAACCGGCCGGGACCCAAAAATCCTCTGCCGTCGTGGAGCGTATTGACTACCAATGCAACTTGGCCGTCTTGCGCCCCGTGGATCTGGCATTTCTTGAAGGCATGAAGCCACTGGACTTAAACGGACCGCTGCGCGTTGGCGATGAGGCAACAGTCCTCCAACTCGAACCAAATGGAGACATCGCTCGCACCCTCGGTCGGATCACATCCATCAGCGTGGGTAGCTATCCAGCGGAGTCCGGTTCGTTTCTCCTTTTTAAACTTGGGGCTCCTCTCCAGCAGCGCGACGGAAGCTTCACCTTGCCTGCAATCAACAAAGGCCGTCTGATCGGCATGGTCATGCGATATGACTTGCGCAACCAATCTGCCGATATCGTTCCCACAGCCGTAATCCGGCATTTCCTTCAGGGACTCGACTCTCCCGCCTATCCAGGCTTTGGACGTCTGGGCATTTCCTTTGCACAGCTCCGCGACCCACAACTCCGCCGTTTCATCGGCCTCCAAGAACCCGGTGGCATCTATGTCACAGACCTCGCTCCCCGAGGCCCTGCCAGCATTGCCGGTATTAAAAAACGCGACGTGATTCTGGCTGTAGATGGGCTTCCGATCGACCAAGACGGGAATTACGAAGACCCTGATTATGGACGCATCCTTTTTAGCCATCTCACAAACACCGTTAAATACCCTGGTGACGTCCTGCCATTCAAAATCCTTCGCGATGGCAAGATCCTAGAGATTCCTGTCACGATGCAGGCTGCCAATCGGGAAGACTCTATCATTGATGAGCACCTCTTCGATGAGCCGCCGAAATACGTGATCCTCGGGGGGCTTGTCTTCATGGAACTCTCCCGACCTTACCTCAAAGAATGGGGCTCCAAATGGACCTCCAACGCCCCTCAGCGCTTGGTTTATTACGACGTATTCCAAAATGAACTTCCCGCTGATCGAGGTCGCATCGTCATTCTTTCTCAGGTCCTTCCCACCTCTGACACGATCGGCTACCAGGATCTTGATAATATCGTAGTGACGAAGCTCAATGGGAGGTCAGTCAAAAGCCTCGCCGACTTGTCCGAAGCGGCCAAGCAGCCGGTCGATGGATTCCAGAAAATCGAATTTGAAGAGGATCCCAAACTTCTTATTCTGGATGCCGCCTCGATCGAGGCACATGCTGAAACCCTCAAAGAACACTATGCCATCCCTTCGTTGGAGCGTCTCTGATTTTTCATGAAGCCAGTACTCGTTTCCCTCCTCCTGCTCATCGCCACAGTGTCCCTGCGCGCCGATGCAGTGCTCCAGACATTTCCCGGTTGCACGCTTCTCGCAGGCGACTGGGGCGATGGAGACAGCTTTCCCGTCAAGCTACCCGATGGTCGGGAATTAACAGTCCGACTTTACGGTGCCGATTGCATCGAGTGGCATGTGAATGACGAGACGCTTGCTAGACGACTCCGCGCCCAGCGACGCTACTTCGGTATCGCCGATGGAGAAACAGGCTCATCGATGGTGACAGCCCGTGATTTTGGAAAACGTGCCGCCTTGCGTACTCAAGCACTCTTGGCTCAGCAGTTCACCATTCATACGGCCTTTGCTGGAGCTCGGGGCAACGGGGAGAAGGAACGCGCTTACGCCTTTGTCACGACTGCAGACGGCAAAGACCTCGCTTCTCTCCTCGTTGCAGAAGGCTTAGCCCGTGCTTTTGGAGTGACTCGCCAACTTCCCGATAGCACATCGGGCAGCGACTATCGCGATGCCCTCTCCGATCTCGAACTCACCGCAGCCGTCGAGCGGCGAGGCGTGTGGGCTGTCACCGATTGGAATCGCATTTCCAACGACCGCGCTCAGGAGCGCCGGGAATCCGCTGAACTTCAGATGGTCCTAAATGATTCGCAATCCCTCGCAGCCGTCGATCCGAATACCGCCTCCTCAGAAGAACTCCAGAGCCTGCCTGGCATCGGAGAGGCTCTTGCAAGCCGCATCATAGCGGCTCGGAAGGCTGCCCCAATCCGTTCCTCCGAAGACCTTCTTGCAATCAAGGGCATCACTCCAAGGCTTCTAGAATCCCTTGCTCCCAAACTCCAGTTTCAGCCTGCAAACAATTAGACTATCCGAGTTTCTTTCACTGCACTGGCCCAGTAGATTTTTGGTAACTGCTCAGGTAGCCCTCGTCACCATTTTTTCTAAAAAGAACCGGATATTTTTAGCTGGACTCACTTTGAGAAAGGCTCTATTTTGCATCTATGGCAAGCGTCAT
>VFJO01000248.1 GCA_009886045.1 Verrucomicrobiota bacterium | reverse complement strand
GCGGAGCAGATTTCATCCGTAGGCAGATCGGCCACGAGCCCCCTCGCCCGTGCTGTGGCTAAATCGCAGGCTGTTGATGCCCGCACAAAACTACTCTCTCTACAGGCGGAACTCGCGCAGCGCAGGGAGGGGCTTGAAAAAAAAACCATCGCTCTTCCCCTCCCCCTTGCGGACCCTCAAGCCACATCCCACCTCGTCGAAGAGTGGATATTTTCGAACCGTTGGCAGGCGCTCCTCCACGAGGCCCTATCCTCCCTCTGAGTTCCCCCACCCTTCTCCCTTGCACCGGGATTGGCATGCTTTCATCATGGAGAGCACTCCCAGCACTTCGCCCAAAACCAAATCGATACAAAATGTCTTCCGAAACGCTCACGCCCATGATGCAGCAGTACCACGCCCTCCGGCGGGACTTGCCCCCTGGCACGATGCTGCTTTTCCGTCTTGGGGACTTTTATGAAATGTTTGGTGACGATGCGACCGAGGCATCGCGCATACTGAATGTGGCACTCACCAAGCGCGGTACGACCCCAATGTGCGGGGTCCCGTACCATGCGGCGAGGAACTACATCGAAAAGCTTATCGGCGCAGGCTGGCGCGTTGCCATCTGCGACCAAGTGGGAGAAGTCGTAGCCGGCAAACTCGTGCGCCGCGAAATTTCCCAAGTTCTCAGCCCCGGGACGCTCGACGACTTCGGTCTCGATGACCGCAAACCGAATTTCCTCGCCGCACTCAATAAGCGCGGTGACAGCCACGGACTCGCCTACTGCGACCTGAGCACCGGCGAATTCCGCCTAACCGAGCTCGACTCGCTTGCGGCACTTCTCGATGAACTTGCCCGAGTCTCGCCGGCGGAAATCCTCATACCCGACCATCAGACAGAAGCTTTCAAACAGGTCACTCCACAGGCTCCGCTGGATGGTTATATTTTTGAATTAGAGCCGGCCGCCGAGTTGCTTCGCTCGCACTTCAAGGTTCACACACTCGATGGCTTCGGTTGCGCCGACCTTCCCGCAGGCACCGGAGCTGCTGGAGCTCTCCTGCATTACATAACGCGCCAGATGCGACGACCCGCCGGCCATCTAAAGCAACTTCAACCCTACCGCCGGAGCGAGTTTCTCATCCTCGATGCCTCGACACAAAGCCACCTCGAGCTTGTCCAATCCCGTGCCGGACGAGGCATGACCCTTCTCGGGGCACTCGACCGCACAGCCACTCCCATGGGGGCTCGGCTGCTGCGAGACTGGATTCTCCATCCGCTCAAAGACACCTCAGAAATTGAGAAGCGCCAAGATGCCATCGCCGCCCTCCTCGACGACGCCATGCTCCTGGGAGATCTTCGCACCCGGCTTGCCGATATCCGCGACATAGAACGCGCCACGGCGCGGCTTAGCGGCCCATCTGGAAACGCCAGAGATCTTTCTGCGCTCGCGGAATCCCTCGAGCGCATTCCACCCCTTGCGGCTAACCTAGGGGGACTCCACGGCTTCACCATTCCCTCCACGCTTCTTTCGGGCCTCACGATGCGTCTGCACGCCCTGCCTGAGCTGGGTGAAACACTCCGTCGTGCTATCGTTGCGGAGCCCCCTGCCATCATTCGAGAGGGAGGGTTCATTGATGACGGCTACGATTCCGACCTGGACGAACTCCGCTCCGCCTCTCACGAGGGAAAAAACTGGATCGCTGCCCTACAGGAAAAGGAAATCGAACGAACGGGCATCAAATCCCTCAAAGTCCGTTTCACCTCTGTCTTTGGCTACTTC
>VFJO01000155.1 GCA_009886045.1 Verrucomicrobiota bacterium | reverse complement strand
AGGTTTATTGACCTCCTCCAACCATCGCTTTTTTATCTCTTAGCCTCTGGTCCGATTTTCGGGATCCACCTCAGTATTCCGGTTTCCTCAAGCAGAGTCGTGCTGCAAACTGGGCTGAACCACAACTCCCCCAAAGAAGAAAATTCTTTTCTGGTATCCCATATTTATCTCCTAGTTCATTGACACCTCGTGCCCAGGCTGCTGAGACTAGATCAAATGACTCATCGAGTTCCTTGGCTTTCTCTTTTGAAAATTCGTCGTAATTCCGCCCTGGATCCCAAAGTCTCCGTGAACCCCATGCGAGGATTGCCAGCTTGTGCTTGTTGGCGAAGTTGAAAAGTCCGGCGTAGTCGCCAGGCATCTCCTCTTTCTGAAGTTCACGCTTCATACGCTCCAATCCATTGGCAAGATAACAGATGGCCATCACCCCCTCGACTTCTGAAGCGTTGCTTATTCCTTTCGGAGGGCGTAGGAATAGCGTCATCTGAGGCATGCGCGGATTTTTTGTTCGCACAACATGCTCAATGAGTGAATCCATGTCTGGTTTACGGGCAACGCGTCTTATCGATTGATCACTAACAAGTTTTTTTTCTGGGTATTCGAGGAAAAATGCAGAGGCTGTAGGCGGGTAGGCTATAACTTTCGCCTCATTCTGATCACCAAAGACGACCAAGGCTTTCCACTTCGCTTTTTCAATTTTTTCTGGAATTTCAAAAAAGAAACGATTCGGCTTGTCCTTGTAGAACAGGACAGGCACCGAATACATGGGAGTCCCGATAACACCAGATTCCGAAGGTTTATCTATGGAGACAAGCAATTTATCGTTTTCTCCATAGAAATAGGCTCTGGCGAATGTTTTGTCTGAACGGATGTCTGCGTTAACGGAAACTTTCACTTCCAAACATGGACGGAAAATCGGGGTTTCCTGCTTTTCTTCGATCACAGGGGTTTTCCAAACAGCAAATTTGTCTTTCGGAGGCTTGCGGACTAAATTCACCGATTCGATTTTGAAAAAATCTGATATTGGCGCGTATGGCGTTGGGGTTGCTACCGCTCGAGGGTAAGGCGTCGGAGGCTGAGAGATTTGAGCAACAGCCTGGGGATGTGGAGTTGCTGAGGGAATTGGTTGATTTGGTTCAGAAACTAAAGCAGAGGCAGGTTCGACTTTCGTTGGCTCAGGTGTTTCCTGAGTCGATTGCTCAACAGGGATCGGATTTTCAGACTCCGCTTTTGGGGTGGCAGGTTCTACGCCAATTGGCGACTCATTTTCAGGGAATTCCACGGCCATTGCAGTTGGTGT
>VFJO01000241.1 GCA_009886045.1 Verrucomicrobiota bacterium | reverse complement strand
CGGGCTGCGGCACTCGAGGCCCATTTCATTCAATGAGGACACGATGAAATTGCGGCGCATCTCGTATTCCTGCCGCATCTGAGCGACGCTATGCTCGCCGCGGTCGAGCGCTTCGATGGCGGCGTCCTGCCCCATGATAGAGGCGCAAAGAATCGAGTATTGGTGGATTTTCATCATGGCTTCGATGAGCGGAGCCGGAGCGCAAGCGAAACCAATGCGCCAACCTGTCATGGCAAAGGCCTTGGAGAGACCATGGAGAAAAACCGTGCGCTCCTTCATGCCCGGAAAAACAGCGATGCTCGTATGCTTGCCCCCTTCATACGTCAATTCACTGTAGATTTCATCCGTCAGAACCACAAGATTGTGACGCACGCAGAGAGATGCAATTTTTTCAAGCTCCTCAGGTTCCATCGTGGCACCGGTGGGATTTGTGGGAAAATTCAGCATGAGCGCCCGGGAGCGGGGGCTGATGGCCTTCTCCAAATCGGCAGCACGGAGGGAAAATCCATCCTCTGCTCGTGTGCCCACAGGCACAGGAACGCCTTGCGCCATCGTGATCGTTGGTGCGTAGGAAACGTAGCAGGGCTCATGATAGATGACCTCATCGCCGGCATTGAGCAGAGCGCGAAGGGCGAGATCGATTGCCTCGGAGACCCCCACCGAAACAAGAATTTCGGACTGCGGCTCGTAGCGGATAGCGAAATGTTTCTGAATGTAGTCCGAGATGCTACGCCGAAGCTGAAGCAGGCCGAGATTCGAAGTGTAACCAGTACGGCCACGCTCCAGAGCATAGATGGCCGCCTCACGGATATGCCATGGAGTGGCAAAATCCGGCTCCCCGATTCCAAGCGAGATGACGTCTTCCATCGATTGAACGATTTCAAAGAAGTCGCGAATCCCAGAGCGCGGGATATTGCGGATATGATCTGCGATGGCGATGCTCACGGTGTGATAGAAAGACGTTCAGAGCTGGGCTCAAAGGAGTGGAACGCCCCATTTTCCTTGTAGGTTTTCAAACGGAAGTGAGTAGCAGTGGACTGAACGGCCTCAATCGTGCTGAGCCGCTCCGCGACAAAGGCAGCAGCCACGCGAAGATTCGGCGCCTCAACAAGAATCAGCAAATCGTAGCCACCACTCACGAGGTAACAACTCTGCACCTCCGGGAACCGCGCGATGCGGGAGGCAATGCGATCGAAGCCCCCATCCCGCTCGGGCGTTATTTTTACCTCAATGACAGCAGTGACCTTGTCGGCATCCCACTTGTCTCGATTCAGGACAGGCTGGTATCCAAGAATGATCCCATCGGTCTCCAGCTTGGCAATCGCCGCCTCGACCTCGGCAGTGGTCATGTTAAGCAGACGCGCCATCTCATCGCGCGGCATGAGGGCGTTTTTTTGAAGCAGATCGATTATGGCATCCATGAGAAGAACATCATGAAAACCGCGCAGCGTCTTTGCAAGCGCAGGATGGCGCAATTGGGGAACTCTCCTTATCTGGAAACTCGATGAGAGGGCGCACCAAGACTGCGCAAAAGACCAGTTCAAAAAAGATGCAGCCACTCGGCGATTTGCTTGCCGAAGAAAATGAGAGCAAGAGTGACAAGGGCAAAATAAAGAATGGTGACGACCCCCCACGCTAAGGAAACGAGAATCATGAGACCGTCCCGCTCCAACCAACCCAAGCAGGCGAAAATAATCATCAAAGCTGGGAAAAAATTATTCAATGGAAGGTTGGCCACAGGAATCGCCAGAAGCGCTCCACCGATGAGGATCAGCCAGCCCACAAGGCGCTGCCCTCGACTGCCGCTCACCCAAGTCTCAAGCCGCTCCTTGGTGAAAATCCGGCACACCTTCAAAAGCTTTTGAGAAAGATTCAGAACTGCCAGCCAGAATTTGCCTTGAATCCGAAGCTCCCCAGCGGCCTTCGGCAACTGAGGGTGCGGTTTTCCAGAGACCATCTGCCATCCGAGCGCCATAAAAGTCGCCCCGCAAATCATGGTCAGAGGGCCAAGCGGCACCGGTTGCACAAATGGAACGGCTAAAAGAAATGCCGCAAAACAAAATGAATTGGAGCCAATGTGCGAGATGGCATCTGCAAGCTGAATCCCTTTTCCACGGGCGTGGTCTGTGCAATGGTTAAGGGCGAGGTCGATTCTAACGTTGGAATCTGGTCCTGGCGTCATGCTTGGAGAGCGTCCCGCTCGCGATAATACCTGAGAACGGGGTTTCGCTCAAAAACGCGTGCCAAGATCCGCGCGTCGTCTGTAAGGCCGATTTCCGGGATCGAGTCCGGAATGATGTCCGCACCGTTTAAGATGTAGGCGGCTGCCATACCCGCCTCGGCAAGATGCACGGGAAGGGGATCGGTACAAAGTTTCACTTCTTGAGAATGAATGATCTGGATCAAAACTTCAACCCCTTGGATCAAATCATAGTGGGCACGCGCCTGCTCGGTCTCCATCTTTGCTCGCAAACTGGGAACCAAAGCGACGAGTTGCTTCATCCCATAAGAATCCATATTCGCCCGCTCGGCATCAATGAGCTCGTCGATGGATACCGCTTTTTCGGGATTGTAAGGCGAAACAATCACTCTCGAGCGATGAGTGAGGGGCTTCATTCCTCGTCTCGGCGGCCCATGAGCAGAGGAAGCAAGTGCCAGATGAAATAGGTCAGCGAGGTGATGAATGCCGCAACATAGGTCCATGCGGCAGCGTTGAGCACGCGGTTTACGCCGTCCTCCTCATGCGTCGCGGCAAGAATTCCCGAGTGCCGTAAAGCCTCTTTGGCTCGCGCTGATGCGTCAAACTCAACCGGCAGGGTCACTAAGTTGAAAAGCATGATAATGCCCCAACCCGCAGCCATGAGAATGATGCCTGTGTGGGTATTCACGAAGCCAGTGAACATACCGATGAGAGGGAGCCACATGACAATCTGGCTAGCGAACTGGGTTGCCCCCACGGCTGCCATACGAAGATGGAGCGGGGCATAAGCCCGAGCATGCTGGATCGCATGTCCCGCCTCATGGGCAGCAACAGCCAAGGCCGCGATAGATGTCCCACTGTAATTACCCTCGCTCAACATCAGCCGATGATGTGCGGGATCGTAGTGGTCAGTGAGTTCTCCCGGGCAGGAGGCGATTGTGACGCCCTCTACACCTGCGTCCTGCATGACTCGAGCCGCAGCTTGTGCACCAGTAAGGCCCGTCAGGGAGGGCTCGGCCGAGTATTTGCGATAGACGCTTTTGACGCGCATGGATGCCCAGAATGACAATGCCATTGTCCCGACAAAGAGAAGGATTGGAAGTAACATGACGTAAATATGACACTTGATTTTTGATTTGGGAATTACGAATTTTAAAATATTGCATTAGGTTTTATCAAAACATGAACACCCAACTCAACTATCATCACCTGCGCTATTTTTTGGCTGTTGCGACATGCGGAGGGATTACGGCGGCAGCAGATGCCCTACATGTTTCCGCTCCCACGCTGAGCGCCCAAGTGCGCGAGCTGGAGGAGTTTTTTGGAACCATGCTTTTCCGCCGCGAGGGTCGGCGCATGACGCTCACGGAAACCGGCAGGCATCTCATGGGCTATGCGGAGAGAATTTTTGCCATTGGCGACGAGATGGTTGACTCCGTAAAACGGGGAGGCTTCAGCAGTCCGGGAGTCGTTTTTTTGGGAGTAGCTGATGCCATCCCCAAACTTCTGGCGGCGCGCCTGCTCGAGCGCGCTTGTGAAAAGGCCCCTGAGCTTCGTGTGGTCGTGAGGGAAGGCCTGCCGCAAGAGTTATGGGGCGCGCTCTCCACCCACCAGATTGACCTTGTGCTGGCAAACGAGGCACCCCCACCGACCCGCATGAATCTTCCTCCGGGCATCCGCATCGGCCGAATGAGAGTGCTCTTTGCGGCAGCTCCAAATATCGCGAAGATGTTTCGCAAAAACGGAAATTTCTCTGAACTCCCGATCCTCGCTCCGGCACGCGAATCCGTATTGCGGCGCGAGCTCGAACGGTGGTGGGCGGAAAATGACATCACCCCGCTCATCCGCGCCGAGTTTGATGATGGCGCTGCCATGCTAGAATTGGCAGCAAGAGGGCTCGGAGCTGCTCCTGTCCACGAGCCGGTTCTAAAAGATGTTTGCAAGCGCTATGGACTGGTCCAGTTGCCATTCCATTGCGAAATTGAAGATGATCTTTTTGTAGTGACCGGCGACCGCCAATACAACCATACCGGCGTATCGGCGCTCATGGATTCTGCACGCGGAATTCTCAAGGCATAGTCAGAACGAAAAATCCCGCGCCTTGAAACCGGAGCCAAAAGAGGTACTCTTCCGTGGAATCTGAATCTGAAAATTGAAATGACATCCATCCTGTCTCAAGCTCACAACCATGTTGTTGACCTCATTGCCTACGAGCCAGGCAAGCCTGTGGAGGAACTCGCACGTGAAATGGGCCTAGAGCCCTCACAAATCGTCAAGCTGGCCTCAAACGAAAATCCGCTCGGCCCATCACCTGCCGCCCTGCAAGCAATGCACGATGCGCTGGAACGTTCGCATTTTTATCCGGATGGCGGGGCGTGGGCACTCCGCAATGCAATCGCTGAGAGGCTCGATCTCCATCGCGAGAATGTGATCCTTGGCAATGGCTCGAATGAAATCATCGAATTCATCGGGCATGCATTTTTAAAGCCGGGTGATGAGGTGGTGACAGCCGGGCATGCATTTGCCGTTTATCGTCTCATGGCCCAACTTTTCGGAGCTAAGACCATCGAAGTGCCAGATCCTGGATTCACACACGATTTGGATGCGATGCTCGAAGCGGTGACTGCCAAGACCAGGCAAGTCTTCATCGCAAATCCGAATAACCCCACTGGTACGATGGTCGGCCAACAAGCGATCGACCGCTTCATGGAGCGCGTGCCCGATCATGTCCTCGTCATTTTTGACGAAGCGTATTTTGAGTTTCTGGATCATGCCCCGGATGTCTTGCGCTACGTGCGGGAAGGGCGAAATGTCGTGGTCATGCGCACGTTTTCGAAGATCCAAGGCTTGGCAAATCTCCGAATTGGCTATGGTTTGGCGCCTGCTAAAATTGCTGAGGTGCTTCAAAAAACCCGTCAGCCCTTCAATGCGAATGGCATTGCTCAGGCGGGAGCTCTGGCAGGCCTGAGCGACGAGGAGCACATGCGCCGAACCCGCGAGCTCACCCACGAGGGTCGCACATTTCTCGAAAGCAAATTTGTTCGGATGGGTCTCACATTTGTACCAAGTGTTGCGAATTTCATTTTGGTGCACGTGGGCGATGGAGATGCTGTTTTCAAAGCTCTTCTCCGGCGGGGTGTGATTGTGCGAGCCATGCGGAGCTACAAACTTCCTGAGTGGATCCGTGTTTCCGTGGGCACCATGGAGCAAAACATCCGCTTTATCGAAGAGCTAAGCGCCCTTTGCGAAGCGGGCCTACCCACTCTCCCAACCCCTGCGTGATGAGCCTCAGCTCGGATACGATCGCTGCCATTGCCACACCACTCGGCGAGGGAGCCATCGCGATGATTCGCATTTCCGGACCAGATTCATTTTCCTTGATGAGCCGGGTTTTCAAACCCGCCGGCACGCTAGAATCACTCATCCCCCGCCGGGCGACGTATGGAGAAATCCGGGATGGCGGCGAGGTTCTTGACCAGGTTCTGGTGACATTGTTTCCAGCTCCAGCCAGCTTCAGCGGCGAGGACATGGCAGAGATCACCTGCCACGGAGGAATCTTGCTGACTGCACGGATTCTGGAAAGCGTACTGCGCTACGGAGCTCGCCCTGCAGATGCGGGAGAATTTTCCCAGCGCGCGTTTTTCAATGGCAAGATCGACCTCACTCAAGCCGAGGCGATCATGGATATCATTCGCGCCCGCACGCCACCTGCCTTGCGGGCTGCCGCGCTCCAACTCAGCGGACGACTGGGAAATGAAATACTCCACCTTCGCGACGCAGTTCTCGAGATTGTCGCCCACCTCGAAGCGTGGATTGATTTTCCCGAGGAAGGGATCGATCCCGCAAGCGGACGCGTGCTTGTCTCAAAAATAAATACAGCCCTTGAGCGGACAAAAAATCTTCTTTCCACCGCCGACGAGGGACGCGTGTTGCGCGAAGGGATTCGCGTGGCGATCGTGGGCCTCCCAAACGCAGGAAAATCAAGCCTTCTGAATCGCCTCCTCGGCATGGACAGAGCGATCGTGAGTGAAATTCCCGGAACGACCCGAGATACGATCGAAGAATCCGCCTGCCTGAGGGGTATTCTTTTTCGACTCACGGATACTGCCGGACTTCGCGAGACTGCCGATCCCGTGGAACGCGAAGGCGTGGCACGGAGTGGACGTGCCATGGAATGCGCCGATCTCATCTTGCGCGTTTTTGACGTACAAGATGAAAGGCCGCCCGAGCGCCTCACTGAGCGTGAAATCCTTGTTGCCAACAAATCAGACCTACTCCCGAAGGCCACAAATCAGCACCTCGATGCGATTTCAGTTTCCTCGCTCACAGGTGAGGGTTTTGAGGCACTGCTCGACGCCATGACGAATGCCGGCGGGGCGAAGCACCTTACTACCGGCGACTCCTTGGCTGCGATTAACTCTCGCCATAAGGTCCTACTCGAATCTGCCGCATCCTCGCTTCAGGCCGCTACGGAACTCGTTCAAACAAGCTCCCCGCCGGAACTCTCCTCCATAGAGCTCCGCTCGGCTCTCGACGCCCTGGGGCGCATCGTCGGAGCGACGGACACCGAAGACATACTTGGTGAAATCTTCAGCCGATTCTGCATAGGAAAATAATACCTTTCGAGTAACAACCAGATTTCCTTTTAAACCATGAAAAAGCTATTTCTCAGACTGCCTGTGGCCCTCGCATTGGCCACCCTTCTCTCCAGCTGCGCGCTGGTGAATGTGAAGATACACCACCTACCTACCCTACCGGCAAAACGTAAAGTGGAGTCACTCGCGCCAACCAGCCAACCGGCAGCCATTCTTCTGCAGGTACAAGACAAGCGCATGCCGGACTCTCGGAAGCTTGAGCTCCTCCTAGAAGCCATTCGAGAATGCTCAAAGCCTGGAGCAAGCCAACAGGAAATAAACCATATCGCCACAGCCCGTTTTGTGGAAATCCTCACCGCTGGACATTTTCAAAACTGCCCGATCCCGATCACCCCATCGTCCAGAGAGACTCTGGATCCACGAGAGGCCACACAAATCATCATTGCAGATTCCATCGAGATCAAAGGACTCCGAGAGCGCGTCACCGTGGCAGGCGCAGGCGTTCCCTGCGTGGCTTGGTTTGAGAAGGGGTCTCCTGCTCTGGCAGCCCAACCCAGCCACCCTCGATACGGCATGAGCATTCCAGTGACAGCGCTCATTCGCTTTGAAAAAAACGGGCCTCAACTCACGTTTTACCGCCGCCTACACACGGAGAAAGTAACGGTCAGAGGCCGGAGAGAGCTGCTTGCCGGTGATTTTTCAGCTCCCTTGGCTTACCTCCTCAGTAAGGGCAAGAATAGTTCCATTGATGTTCAGGCGCTCATTTTCTCGGATACCAACTTCGAGCAAATCGGACTGATCCAGATTGATGAATACGATCCCAAGAAAATCCCGGTCGTCTTTGTCCATGGCCTCCTCTGCCGTCCAGAGGCTTGGACACCGGCTGTGAACCAACTTCTCGCCGATCCTGAAATTCGCTCACGCTACCAGTTTTGGTTTTACCTTTATCCAACAGGCCTCCCGGTTTGGTGGTCAGCCGCCAAACTCCGTGCCGAACTCGATCGCTATCGAACGACTGTCGACCCCTCCCATAAGAACCCGAATCTCGATCGGATTGTCCTTGTTGGCCACAGCATGGGCGGCCTCATATCCAGCCTCCTCGTTCGCAAAGGCGGAAAAGACCTCTGGGCTCAATTCACAGATACCCCACCGGAGAAAATGAAAATTAGCGCCTCCGCCAAGGAACACCTCCTGAAAGTTGTAAATTTTGAACCGCGGCAAGACATAAGCCGTGTCGTTTTTATGGCGACGCCACATCAAGGCAGCCAGCTTGCAATGAACCCTCTGGCAGGGTTTTTCTCCGCCTTGGTGCGCCTGCCCAAGATCGTTTCAAGCCAGGATCGCCACGTGATGGTTGGGACGATTCGAAACAACCTACGCGATCTCTTCGCCGCCCCGGCAAACAGCATCCGCTTCCTGCGAGCCAAGTCCCCGCTACTTCTCTCGATCCTCAAGCTGCCCATGTCCAAGTCCGTCACCTACCATTCGGTGATCGGCGACCAAGGAAAAGGTGACACGCCAAAAAGCTCCGACGGCGTTGTTCCCTACTGGAGTTCCCATCTCCCGAATGCCGAATCCGAAAAAATCGTTCCCTCCAGCCACGGAGTTAACGAAAACCCCGAAGGCATCGAAGAGCTTCGCCGCATCCTCCACTTGCACCTGAAAGAATCAGGAAATCCTTAAACTCACAAAAAAAGACTGACAGCTCTCAGCGACTGAGCGCGGGGGGCGGAAACCTCTCCCAGCTAGTGCTTCCATGTGGAATACGGAGCACGAGCCAAGCAGGAATTGTAATAACGAGCCTCGAGGGAAACCTCCTGCCCGACCCATTCTGGCAAGTTGACCGGCTGGTCTTCTCGCTCCAATTCGACTTCGGCCACCATCAGGCCGTCGTTTTCGGCGTGGAAAATATCTACCTCCCACTTCATGCCATCATGACGCACGATGTACCGGGTTTTATCGATCAGAGGGCGTTCGCACAGCGCCAGCATAAACTCGGCGTCACGGACGGGGATGTCGTACTGCAGTTCCAATCGGCTTATTCCCTCGCGAGAGCCCTTCACGGTGAGTGTGGCGCGATCTCCAGCGATACGCACACGCACGCTCTTCGCGGCATCCGAGCAGAGGTATCCCTGCGAGAGGCGTTTCGGAGCACCCTCCACTTGCCCACGCCAAGCATCGCTCACGATGAGAAATTTTCGCTCAATCTCCAAAGGTCCAGCATCCGAGTTGTTCATTCCAGTTCAGTAACCTCTTTGGTCGCGTTTGGCGATATCTTCGAGTCCTGCTTTCTGGCCATGCAGAGGCAAGAGGATTTGGGATTGCCCGACATTCCCGCGCCATTCAGAATTGCTGCATTCACACAAATGTACCTCATCATTTTTTTATCACTTTTATTGGCTTGGGATGTCTCTTGGAGCCAGATTTCCACCCCACTTCCCGAGGATTCCACCCAAGCAGCCATCGAACTGGTTTTGGCGGATTTTGAAGCCAAGAAAAATGACGAGGCGCTTGTCAAGTTGGAGGCCTTGCAGAAACAGGATCCCGAGAATCCGCTCATCTTGAATCTCATTGGATCCGCCTACTCCAAAAAGCAGGACTACCTCGCAGCGGAGGCGTATTTTCGCAAAAGTCTGAAGAGGCAGCCGGGCTTTTTTCCCGCTCTTTACAACCTCGGAGAGATTCTTTTTCTCCAAAAAAAATACGCCGAGGCCCGCGCCCATTTTCAAGAAATGAGAGCATCGGACACGCGAAACGAGTTACTCCAATTCAAGGTTGCACTCTGCGACTTGGAACTGAACGAGAACGACCGCGCTCTAAAAGTCATGAGTGCGATCAAGTATCCCGGTGATTCCCCAGCCTGGTACTATGCCCAAGCCGCTCGAGAGGCCAAAGCAGGGAACAAAAAAAGGGCGCGCGAGTACATCGCCGGTG
>VFJO01000340.1 GCA_009886045.1 Verrucomicrobiota bacterium | reverse complement strand
GGAGTCGGAGTCGGAGTCGGCGCGGCGATGGTGAGTGTGCCTGTGGCGGAGCCTTTGTAGTTTGTGTCTACGACCGTGGCGTTGACGGTGTAGTTGCCAATGTTTGTTGGTGCGGTGGCGGATCCGTTGTAGGAGAGGGAAGCTGAGAGACCGCTTGGCACGGTGGTAGCCGTGGCGCTTTTTGCAGTTCCATTGAAGTTGTGGGTGAGGTTACCAAGGGTGACTGTGGCATTGGCTTGGAGGATCGTGAGAGTCCCATTGGCGCTGCCGGTGTAATTGGTCGTCGTGATGGCGGAGTTGACAGCATAAGAGCCGGCATTTGTCGGTGGGGTGGCGGATCCGTTGTAAGTTGTCGTCGCGGATAAGCCGCTGGGCACGGTGGTGGTCGTTACGGGCTTTTGGGTGCCATCGTAGGTCTGTGTGAGATTACCCAGTGAGATGGTGGCGTTGATGGAAGAGGTGCCAGTCGGGATCGAGAAGGCTCTGAGCACAGCCATGTGTTGCATGCCGCTGGCTTCGCTATCCGACTTGAGCACGGGGGGAACATCCGAGAGGGGGGTGTAGACGGTGCTGTCGAAGACCAGACCATTGGTAAATGTGCGGTTGCCGATGACCAATGGCGTCTTGACGGCGTTGAGATCGGCATCCGCCAATACCCAGTCATACGGGCTGGAGCGGCTGGTATTGGTATTGGAATTGTTGGACTGATCGGCGGGCCAAGGCGAGGAAGTGACGAAGTCCGCAGAAAGCGCGGAGATACAGCTTTCGGTGCGGGTGTCGGTATTGAAGTCGCCGCCCAGCACGAGATAATCCCCGTCTGGGATATTGGCGGAGATGTAGGTGAGGAGAAGGTTGGCTTGGCTTCGGCGCTCCGAGCTTGAGCTGGTCAAGAAGTGAACGCTGATCGCCCAGAGGTCTTTATCCCCCGGAATATCAATTTTTGCCCACGCAAAATCGCGGTTGCTTACATTGGAGTCGTTCCATTCGCCGGATGCCAGGATCGGGTAGCGGCTCACGATGCCATTAGGGATTTGCGCTCCCGCTTCGCGGAAGTAGGAAAACTCGGCTCCGAAGTTGGTATTCACCCAAGCTCTCAAATCCGATGCGGTATTGTCCCCGAAGTTCATTTCCTGCACCAAGGCGATATCGGGTTTGAGGCCTTGGAAAATCCGGTTCCCATGGCCTGCATCGTAAGACTGCCCTGTTCCGCTGGTCGTGTTGGCCGCCATGATGCGAATGACCTCGTCTGCTCGGACAGACAACGGGAAGAGCAAGACCAGAAGCAGTATGGACAGGATGACAGGATTTTCAGGATTAACAGGAGGGGCAGGAAGGTTTTTTGGGCTTAAAACTCTCGTCTTCTGCAACTTAAAACTTCTCCTCTCACGGAGCCACAAAGGCACGGAGAATAGACCGAAAAACTGAAGACTCTTTCTCAGCAACTTAAAACTTAAAGCTTTCTTAGACAGGATGACAGGATTTTCAGGATTAACAGGAGGAGCAGGAAGGTTTTTGGAGCTTAAAACTCTCTTCTTCTCCAACTTAAAACTTACAAACTTAAAACTTAAAACTTCCTCCCTCCCAGCGCCACAAAGACACGGAGAATCTTCTGAACACTGAACACTGAAATACTGAAAACTTTTTCTGACAGGAGAAGAAGGGGGAGAGTTGGGCGAAATCATGCATGGCAGGCTCATTTTGCGCAGGGAGCGCATTGACTTTTTATCTGAGGAACACCCCGACAGAGCGTTGTCACGCCTCGGAAAATGTGTCGCCGCCTTTGTTAATCGTGAGCCGCGCCGCAAAAAAAGTGTGGATATCCTCACAAAAAGCTCGGCCGTCCTCGTAAAAAACATGGGCAACCTTGTAAAAAGTGCGGCCATCCTCGCAAAAAACGAGGGCCTCCTCACAAAAGACATGGTCATCCCCGTAAAAAGCGCGGCCATCCTCGTAAAAAACATGGGCAACCTCACAAAAAACAAGGCCATTCTCGTAAAAAGCGAGGGCGTCCTCGTAAAAAGCAAGGGCACTCCCACGCTTTCCCCCATAATTTTGTTAATTCTGTTAATTTTGTCCAAACCCTTTCTGTTTATCCTGCAATCTCCTTTAAATTCTGTCTAAGAGAGTTTTAAGTTTTAAGTTTGTAAGTTTTAAGTTCCTGCAAATTGATTCGCTATGCTCACCCTTCGGGCTGCCGTTGGCAGTCTTTCTGCGCTTCGCTCCGATTCTGTCATCCTGCCTAAACAGAGTCTTAAGTTTTAAGTTTGTAAGTTTTAAGTTTTCGTGTTGGAGACAGTTTTGAGTCCTAAACTTTGTTAATTTTGTTAATTGATTCGCTTCGCTCTCCCTTCGGGCTGCCTACGGCAGTCTTTCTCCGCTTCGCTTCGATTCTGTCTAAAAACTCCTGTCCCTCCTGCCTATCCTGTCATCCTGTCTAAAAAAATGAGGCCGGTTTTTACTCGGGCTTGAATTGTTTCTCCAGTAAGGAACAGAGGCGGTAGCCTGCCAGGGTGAGGCGTTCTTCTCCCATGGCGCGGGCTTTGTCCACATAGGCGGCATTGAGGGTGGTTTTGGACCCCTTGAGCGCGGTGGGCATCGTGCCGTAGGCGAAGGCGAAGCCGAGGCGGTGGCTTTCGCGCGCCCACTCGGAGGCATTGCCCACGCCTTGATCTTTCAAGATAGATACTGGATACTTTTGTTCCAAGGCTTTCGCCTGCTGGCGAATGAGATCGAGCGATTCGTGGTGGCCGGTGACGGGCTTTGCCTTGTCGTAGATGGGTTGCTCGTAGAGCGGCACGGCAGTTCCGTTGCGGAAGGAGTAGCGGTAGCAGGCATCCCAGAAAAAATGCAGATTCGTGGACTTGCCAAACATGGCCTCGGCATTCGGGCAACTCACATTCGAGACCGGCACACGGTTGCCGCCCGCATCGTCGTGGCTGGTGGCGTGGAGCGGTTGGTGGATATCGGCCACGAGGTGCACTAGCATGAAGAGGGCCTGGTTTTTGCTCATCTGCGCATCCATTTTCCGGCCAGCCAGTATGCCTTCGCAGTCCTTAATGCCGCTGATCACATTCGGTCCCTCCGTGGGCTGGGGGGTGCCGTCCTCATTGAATGGCAACTCGACATAATGCCAAGGCGAAAAATGGGAGTATTTGTCGGGAAGTGAACGGATATCATCCATCCAGCATCCTGATGACGCAGGGCAGTATGCCGCGTCCGCGACCGCCCGGTCGCCCGCCTTCTCCTCACTGAACTCCGCCGCCGCCTCATCAAATTTCCGCTTCGCCTCTGGACTCAATTGGTCATAGGCGATCTGCGCGACGATCATATGCCCCAACGCATCCCACGCCTGCGAAGTCTGGGAAAAGGCGAATAGGGTGGCGAGGAGGATTTTGAGGGAGAAGCGGGTTTTCATTCAGAGGGATTTAGGACAGAATTTACAAAATTTTCAGAATTGAGCGGAAGAGATTTTGCAATTTAGTTTGGACTTGGGAGATTTCCTAATTTCAACAGAGCGTCACACTGACTTGATAGAAAACAAACTCTAACCTATATACTTTAATGATTTATTCCATTTACGGTCTGCTGGTCGATTCAAAGAAGCGCTTAAAGGTCGGTTCATTGTTTTTTAAATAGAAGACAATATTTACATTCATAGGGTTAGCATCTTGATTCATAAGCACAGGAATCACTCGGCCTTCGACTTCAAAACTGTAGAGCTGAACTGAGGGTTCACCTGTGAACTCCTTTTCATCACCAGGAAGGAGATCAATTGGGGCATTATTTAGAAGTTTGAAACGTAAGACCTTTCGAGGCATGCCATTGATTACTCTTAGGTGAACCGGTGGTTTAGAGACACTTTTTTGATGCGAATAAACCCTGGCAATGAAGTTGGGAGGATTTTGTTTCAATTTTTCCTCAAGGATTTTCTCTTGGACTGGCTGTGGCATCTTACCCTCCTCCGCGCCTTTTGAAAAATCGCCTATAAGTAGAAGAGTTTGGTTTTCCATATTTTTATAAGTTATGGGCTTAGGTGATACTGCTATTCCATCAGATTTGTTTGTAGCTTTGTATCGATAAAGTAAACCTTCCGTGGGGGCGTCAGATGTAAGTTCCCCTTGTGGAAAATCGGGGTAGTCCAAGCGATCATTTACCTCAAGGGATATGGAAGGGACGCTTGTGGCGTTAACGATCTGAACACTTGTTGTTGGCGGGGGTGTGGGAGTTGGAGATGCGGTTGGGTCTGTAGCCAGAACTTGACAGCAAGTCTGAATGACGAAATAGCCAGTGAGTAGATATGTGAATCTCATAGATTTTTTTTCCATTGAATGGTTGGTGTGAAATTACCAAGAGAGTTTGTTTCGCAATAGATCAAACTTTCGACTTGGGCACGCGAAACTGGGCGACCTTTATTGTCCAGGAGTTCCCCGATACAGACGACGCGGTAAGTTCTGGATTGCAAAGAAAGATGTTGAACAAATTTTCCGAATGCTTCCTCACGCATACGATCCATTACAGCCAGATTGGTGATGCCTACGCTAACGGATACCGGAAGGTTCGGTGTATAGTTTGTTCCGAGAGCAAACATGGGAATAAATTTTCTAAAATCGGAAATTTTGTTGTAAGGTCTGTTAGAGATAATGATGTTTGCCAAGTTTGTGGGGTTCAAGAGCGAAGCGCTTGGAATACCTGGAACACCTGTATCTGAACTAATGCGGATTCCGGACAAAACCGCCGCTAGAACTTCTACCGGCGCTGTATTCGGATTGATTCGCCCAATGGCAGTTGAAAAACCAGATGCATTAGTGGGGTTGACAGAAAAAAGATCTAAGAGTTGGATTGCTGAACGATCTATTAAATTTAAAGAATTTGTATCCCAACTGTTTGCAGTATTTGTTGTAAAATCTTTTATTCCAATTCGGAGTGTTCTTCCTCCGCCTGCCACAAACGGAGCAGTCGGAGTGCCTCCCGTCGGGGCCGTAAGGTCATCAGCGGCCTGAGCTGGGTCAAAGATGTGGCCTAGTTCTCCCAGTGATAGCATTGGTCCGTTCCGAATGACCGAAATGGCGTTGTTTGTATCTGAAGAGTTAAATCCCGAGGCAACCTGCGCTGGGGTTTGTGAAATTCCGCTCGGAGCAGTCCCTTGTGACGGATTTGCGCGAACAAAATCCCGATTTACCCAGTTGGCAGAAAAATCTTGCCATCGGGGCTGAGTAGTCATCTGCGCACCTTTCCACCTCGTGGAAGTGCTGTAACTTGCGTCAGCTGAAATCGGGGTGCCCCAGTCATAACTTGAAAGATATCCACCTCTTGGGTCTCCTACAAATCGCCATGTTGGCGCGGAACTGAATGTAGGAATAAAGCTGGAATGGTATCTGTCAGTTGTCACATTGAAGTTCATATATGCATGATCTAAACCTCCTTGTGCACCGCTTATTATCGGGTAAGTTGTGCCCGATCTTCTTTGCATATTGATCAAAGCATTATTGAAATAAAATTCAAATACCGGCCAGTAAGTGACGTCCCCTTTTCCGATGGCAGAATTAGTAATGTAGGGAGTCGAAGTGGTAGATGGCGAAGTCCATGTTTGAGTTACTGCGGGAAACTCAAGAACCACAAATTCATTAGGTCGGATTATTAAGTTTGTTGATATTGTTGAATTGTAGGTATTAAATGATGAAGCAATTCCTGTTCCAAACAAAAGCTTCATTCGGTTTTGTAGAGAAAATCGTATTGGCTTGCCACTCGTATCAATCGCCGTTGTATAAGGATTCCAAACTTGGACAAAAGGCTGGTTTTCGAGTGTTGTAGAAGTGCTGCTGTAAGCGGTTCTACGATATCTTACTGCGACGGCCGTTACTTGAGGTGATAGTTTTTGACCCGCTGGCTCACCGCCATTAACGGAAGTTGGAAGTGCATTTGAATCAGATATGTAGTCGACTATCGAAGCAGAAAGCCTGCGGAGATAAGCCAATTCATCTGCAGGGGTGCCCCGTAGAGAGGGGTCGCGGCTCGCAATGGTTGGTATGTTGGAATAAATTAAGTTCGCTAGATTTGTTGCGCGGGCGGATGAGGAAGATCCAAATGCGGTATTGGTGGCTAAATTATTGATGTTGAATTTTGCGCGATTTGTAACATTTGTGAATCCTGCTGGAACTGTGTCGAATGTTGGGTTTCGAGATGCTGTAATCAAATGTTTAATCTTCTCATAGTTCGTTCTAGATGCCATGGACTGAGCAACTGTGTCCTGCGTAAAGGTTGCGTTGGAAGCATTCCAGATAGCCGATTGCTGTGCTGCGGTGAGCAACTGTCCAGAGGCGTTGGTAAGTATGAGATCTGAGGCACCCGAATACCAATTAGTGGAGTTTGTTAATGAACTGTTTGCCCCCGTCAACAAGGGATTTATTCGCGCGGATTCGTCCAATACAAAAAATGCGTAGCGTGTTGTTTTAGATGAATTAGTCGAAAATACAACCCAAGGTGCCCGATAAAAGTTTGTGTTCACGGTAACTTGGATCGACCCGGAGACATTAACATCAACGGAATCATTGGTATTTGTGCTTTCCCTTTTACTGAGTGTATTTGTAAGCCCGACCCACATGTTCGAGCCAAATCCGCTTAAGTTTGTCGTATCCGTTGAAACGAGGGGCATCAACTGATTGGTGTCAGTCAAGTTCGTCACCCCGATTGTGGTCACAGGCCCAAAACCGCTGGTAACATTTGTATAAATACCTGTCAAAAAAGACTGGTTTGTCGACATAGCCAAGGAAATTTGGGACATGGCTGCATTCAACCCCGCCTCGGCTGCAAGTTCCGCCTGAAATTTATTCTTCATACTGCTTGCGATCTTGCGCTCGAGGCTCATGCTAGCCATGAACGCCATGACGATCGTGCTCAAGACCACGACCACGAAGAGTGTGGTAACAAGGGCTGATGCTTTTTTGCGGAAGCGGTTTTTCATGGGACTTTGGACAGGAATTTTGACAGGAGGACAGGATTTGCAGGATTAACAGGAGAAGAAGCTGGGAGTTTCGGCAGAATCATGGATGACAGAATCATTGGGTGAAAGGGTGCGTGGGGCTTGTTCCGTTAATTCTGTTAATTTTGTCCAACCTCTTTTTGCTTCTCCTGTTCCTCCTGTCAATCCTGTCATCCTGTCTAAAAAATCTCATTTTGTATTCAGGTTTATTCTTGTGGTAAAGGTTTTGGTGTTTTTTTGATAGTCGGGGGCTGTTGAAAAGTCAGTCCACTCGGATTGTGCGTTTCTTGCGCCGAAGCGCATGGTGCGTTCGTTGTTGACGGCAGTGATGGTGATTTCGACGATATGAGGCATGGCGGTTGTAGCATTTTGAGTCCAAGTCATGAAGTTCCCCGTGCTATTTGTGATAAGGCAGGTGGCGTTGAAGCTGACGACATTGCGGGCGAGGATTTCGCAGTGGTTGGTATCGAAGGATGTCGTGAGGGGAGTGGTTGAGTTGGCTGTGAGGTTCGCAAATGTCTCGTTGCTTTCAACAAAATAGCGGTAGAGGTTGTAGGATTGGCGTCCGGAGGTGCCGGCAACGGGGCTTTTGTCGTCGTATTTCAAGAAGTAACCGACGGTGCAGACATCGCTGAGACTGGTAGTATTTTGCGAGGAAAGCGGCAGGGTGGTGAGGAAGCCGATGTTTGGCGTGTTGGTAAGGTCCGTGCGGAAAAAGGCGAAATTTGTTGATGGTAGGATGTTTCGCAGGTCGGAGGACATCACCTGCAAGGCGGCGCGGGCCTCGCGGTAGGCTTCGACTTTGTTTTCGGAGGTCCGCCAGAGGTTGGTGGCGCCTTGAACGATGTTGAGCAGGATGACGAGGAGGATGGAAAGGACGGATACGGCGACAAGGAGTTCCAGGAGGGAAAAAGCAGGGGATTTTTTAGACAGGATGACAGGATTTGCAGGAGGGACAGGAGGGGATTTGGGTTTGTAGGTTTTGTGTTTGCGTTTGATTTCGAGTTTGCTGGAGCCGAAATTCAAGAGGAGTCCTATTTCTAATCCTGTGGCGTGCAGATAATTGACTAGCTGGGCTTCGTGGGCGGAATGTATCTCGCTGACTGCCTTGAGTTCCAGGATGACAAGATTTTCAATCAAGATATCAGCTATGAAATCTCCCACATTTTCCTCGCGATAATGAACAGGGATTCGAGAATTAGCCTCGCATTGAAGTCCAGCATGGCGCAACTCGATCAGAAGTGCATTTTGATAAACGGATTCAAGAAATCCTGGTCCGAGAGTCTGGTGAACAGTCATCGCACAACCTATAATCTTCTGCGTTAAATTCTCCTGCTCCATGAAATTTTTTCTGTCAATCCTAAGAAAGTTTTAAGTTTTAAGTTCCTGTAATTAAATCGCTACGCTCACTGATAGAGTTTGTATGTTTTAAGTTTGTAAGTTTTAAGTTGGTTGGAATGAGTCTGCAGTTTTTCGGTCTATTCTCCGTGTCTTTGTGGCTCTGTGAGAGGAGAGTTTTCAGTTTTAAGTTTGTAAGTTTGAAGTTGCAGAAGAAGAGAGTTTTAAGTCCCAATAACCTTCTCCCCCTCCTGTTAATCCTGAAAATCCTGTCATCCTGTCTAAAATCCGATCAGCGTTGTAAATGAGTTCGTCTTGCGGGCGGCATCATGCAACCCGGTGCGATGGTAGAGGGGCTTCATAATTTTGGAAAAGGTTGGCGTTTTGCAAAAAGAAACGGCGCATTTCGACAAAAGTATCCATGATCCGGATACTTACCTGCACGGCCCGCTGGCTGTTCAAGACCGCCGACAGCATGGCAACACCTTGCTCGGTGAATACATAAGGGGCAAAACGCCGTCCACCGTGGGAATCACTTGAGGTTCCAAGTTGGAACCTCAAGTCGATCCATTCCTCCTGGTTGAGTTGGAAACGGAAATGATCAGGGAAACGATCTAAATTTCTACTGACAGCCTTGTTCAAGGCCTTGGTTTCCACGCCATACATTGCAGCCAAATGATTGTCGAGAAGAACATGATGGTTACGAATCAAAAAAATTTTCGCTGACACCTGTTGTTGGGTCAATTCGAGAGAGTTTTTAACAGTCTTTGCGATTGGCGTGCTTGTGTTCATGTCGATTTTATCCTGTCTAAAATCCAATCAGCGTGGTGAATGAGTTTGTCGTTCGGGCAGTTGCCGGGGCGGCGGCGGGGGCGGCGATGTCGATTTGGACGCGGGAGAGGTTGGCGACGCCGGTGTTGGTGAAGACGCTGACTTGGGCGTAGAAGTCGAGATTTGCGTTTTGAGCGCCACTGGTCGTGAAGCCATTGACTTCCCCGTTTTCTCTAAACCCCAAGAAGTTATTCGTGCTGTTGTGCGCTGTGAGGAGGAGTGTGTTTGTGCCGCCGTTGGTGTCTTTAGTGATGGTTCGATTTCCACCGCTGCCCGTCTTCAGTTCCGCAAAAATCCTCTGTGCGATGAGTGTGGAGTCCGTTTCGCGCATGCTTTCTTGGGCGGATTTCAGGGCCATCGGCAGCATGCCGACGATAGCAAGCACGGCGAAGGAGACGATACCCAAGGCGATGACGACTTCTACCAGCGAGAAGCCGGTTCCCAACTTTTGGGAAATGCGGCAACCGCTCATTGCAAATCCACAATATCCATCGTCGAGCGGCCTGTGTAGCGGGCGAGGGAAATCACTTCTTTGCCGCCGGACTTTTGCTTGTTAGGTTGCAAGTCATCGGTTCCCGTGGCGCGCTGGCCCTCGGTGAAGGCGATGTAGAGGCCCGCGCTTGAGCCAGAAGGACTCCAGATGGAACCCGAGTTGGTGAATCGGACAAAACGAAGCTGATCGATATTGGGGCTTCCCGGCAGGGATGGCACGGAGGGCGTTGTTAAATCGCTCACATCGTTTTGCAAGATCGCCGAATCCTCATCCGCTCCGTCTAAAAGAACTCCTTTGGGCAGTTTGACCCAGCGTGAGATGGATTCCCACGCAGAATCATCCTGACTTTTGCGCAGGACCAGCACGGCATCCTGTTCATCAGGAGGAAATCCCGCGACGCCATTTTTTTTCCAAAAGAGGACTACGGTTTCGCGGCCGGTTTCGATCGCCGAGACGCGGGCCTGCTCGAGGGTATTCATGACGATGGTCACGGCGCCCTTGCGTCCTGCTGGACTGGTGAAACCTGAGATGGCTGGAATGGCCATGGTCATGAGCATGGCAGTGATCGCCACGACCGTGAGAACCTCGATCAATGAGAACCCTATACAATTGCGATGAAGCTTTTTACAATTCATTTCACAGGATTCCTTCCTGAATAATCCTCCCCGTGCGCCTTTCGGCAAGCCTCTTTTACTTTCCACTTTGTTCGCGCTGTGTAAAATTTTTTCTCGAAGTTCCCCTTATTTCTGCGGGGCAAGTTACTTGGCAGGCCGAGACGGGCAACTGCGCGAATGTTACGAATTCGACACCTTCAGACATCCTGACGTGGTCCATGTAAAATGGTGAACTCAGGGAAACAGTTGATCCCATGCGAGAAGAAAATCAGT
>VFJO01000231.1 GCA_009886045.1 Verrucomicrobiota bacterium | reverse complement strand
AGTTCCGGTTTCACAGTAACGAGCCAGACGCACCAGCAGAACCTCAAGACGCCTTTTAGAGCCATGGATCTTCGGCAGGATTTTTTGGAGAATCTCGTCGTCGAGGTCTGACTTCCACTTGCCGGCTTCCCATGCGGCTTTATCCGCAGCCAGTTCGTGGGACACCTTGAGATAAGCCACGACTTCTTTTGCTGTGCGGAAGGCGAATTCAAAGCGGCCATTTTGCAGGATTTCCAGCACCTCAAGCAGATGTTTGTTCACCTCCGTTTTCACGGCTGGCGGCAACTCCGGCAGCGGTGGCTCTTGGAGTCCTCTCGCCCGCAGGCTGAGTGCGAGAAACGCCTCGGCTTGGCCCGGTGCCGCGCGCGGCACGGGTTGCAATGGCTTCGGATCGTTCAAAAACGCCTCCACTTGCTTGGGGTCCACCTCGAACTCGATGACATGGGCTCGGTCGAGCACCTTGGGAGAGAACATGTAGGTCGTCTCGTCCACATTCACCGTGCCGATCACAAAAAGATTCTGCGGATACGGCAAATTCCGGGGCACCCCCACCGTATCTCCCTCGAACCTTGGCAAACGAAAATCTGCTTCTGGAGTTCCGCTTTCCGGTTTCAGGTCTCCAGTTTCCGCCTTTGTATTTCCCGCCCCCTCCTCGTGAAACCGAATCGCCCCGCTCCGGGCCTCCATCGCCGAGAGGAAATCGGCAAAATACCGCTCCACATGAGAGAGGTTCATCTCATCGAGAATGAGAAAATGCGGAAGCGACTCCCGCCCAGGCTTGGAGGCCTCCAGCAACAAATCCAGCACCGGCGTGCTTTGGTAGACGGGCAGCAAATCCGCCGTCCCTGCCATCTTCGTCTCCCGCAAATGGCTTACATACCCCACCACATTCCGGTTGTCGGTCCAATCCGCGCCGACGGCTACGAGGGCAGAACCACCGCCTTCGATATCTTTTGACAGTTCTACGAGGTGCTTTTTGAGCATTGGGCTTTCTGTCTGGTTTTGGAGAGTGGCTAGGGAGCGT
>VFJO01000162.1 GCA_009886045.1 Verrucomicrobiota bacterium | reverse complement strand
GCCACTCGCCGGCGGGCACGGCGTAAACGCCCCAGTGGATGAACATGCCGAAGCGGGCCTCGCGGAACCATTGGGTGCGGTCGGCGGGAGCGGTGGCGGATGGGGCGGCGGCGATGGGTGGCGCGGGGACGGGGTCCGCCGCGGCTGGCTTAGGCGCGCCGCGCTGCGCCGGACTCTCGACGGCGGGCTTGATGGTCTCGCCGCCATTTGCTGGGGCGGCGCTGAGGTGGGTTCCCGCCATCAAGGCTGAGGAAACGATGGCTGCTAACAGGATGTTGGTTTTCATTTCATTTTTGTGCCTAAGAGTTGGATAAAATAGTTCGATTTTGATGGATGCCCCGGCGTTGTTGGCGCTGCCGATTGATCCCGCCGGAGACCGTGGCTCACTGAGGGAGCGGCACCTCGGGGTGGGTTTGTTCCTGCTCGATCTGTTTGCCCTTTTTCACGCCATAGAGGTTTCTTTCGGCGGGGTTGACGGGCAGGGCCTGGATGACGGGTTGCGTGTTCATGCCGGCCGGATGAACCAGCACTTGTTCGCCTTTCTTGAGATCGATGCGCCACTCGCCGGGTGCGAGTTCGGTGGCGTCGTGTTGGCGCGTGCCGGAAACTGTGAGCGGGCCCTTCCAATCGGCCACGCGGAGGATGCAGGGTTCGCCGGCTTCGCTTTGCAGTGAAACCCATTGGGTTTTCCCTTCGTGGCGGGCGGCGCTGACGAGGAAACCGTCCATCGCGCGGAGTTGATGGAACGCGGCTTGTTTCCATGCGGAAGGCACGGCGGGGAAGACACGGATTCTTCCGCCCCAGCTTTGGAGCAGGAGGTCCATGGTGGCGGAGGCTCCGCTGAGAGGAGTTTCAATGGTTGGATTGCGGCCGCCGCCTTCGGCATACATCGTGTTGGGCAGGAGTAGGCTGATGCCGACGTTGCCTGTCAGGAAATTGTGCAGCATGCCGCGCGCCTCGTCACCCATGCCGAGGGATGCGTAGAGCGAGGTGCCGCCGGTGTAGGAATAGCCGGCGAGCCCCTTGCCACCGCCGATCTTGTGCCAGTGGATCACGGATTTCACGACGAGATCGCGGTCGGCGGCGGAGTTGGGATCGAGCTGATAGAGCGGATAGAGACCGATCAGATGCGAGAAATGCCGGTGGGACATGTCCACCGCCTGGTCGCTGCCGATGCGCAGGCCGTTTTCATCGACGGGGTAAGGGATGAGTTCGGCGAGAATCCGTTTCCATTCGGTGGCGGCGGGATCGGCGGGCTTGCCGGAGCGGGCGTCGGCTTCGAGCAGGGCGTTGAGCAGCCAGCGGAGCATGGCGAGGTTGTAGTTGGTATTCGGGAAGGTTTTGAAGCCATGGTATTCCGGTGATCCCATCGCGTTGAGCTCGAGCTTGCCCTCGGCATTTTTCTTCAGACGCGGCAGGTAACCCGCGAGCACGGCCTTGGCCTTGGGCATCCACTTTTCATGAACCGCCGGCCAGTTTCCGGCGAAGCGGAGCTGCCACCAGTAGTTGTGCATCGCCCATGCCCAGTCGCCGAGCCCGGGGTGGTTGATGCGACCGCCGAACAGTTCGTCAAAGTGTGCGTCCACAACATCGAGGTAGTTTTTGCCGAGTTCCAGACGGTTGCCGGCATAGACGGGCCAATACGTGAGCTGGATGTTGAGGTTCCACCAGATGCCCGGCCACGGGGTGACGCGGAACCACGGGCCGCACAGATCGACCGCCGGGCCATCCTCGCGCGAGGCGGCGGCGATTTTGTAAATCTGGATCCAGTAGAACGCCTCCATCCGCGCTTCCGGAATGGTGAGGAAGGCTTTCGGATAGAAAGCATGCCACCATGCGCGGTGAGCCGATAGAATCCCGTCAAATGCGGCCGACTCCGCATCACGCACCTCCTTCACGGCGACTCCGGCTGATTTCCCAGCGGCTGGGATTTCATTGGCGGTGGCGACGAACAAGGTGGATGCCCGCGCTCCGCTGTCGCGTTTTTCCAGCCATGCCGTGGCGAAATCACCGCCGGCTGATAGGGACTGCACGCAGACCGGCAGGCCGTCCTTTTCGGATAGCACAGGATTCGGATTGGTCACGTATTTGGCATCGGCGGCTTGTTTCGGCGAAGTTTGGGCTCGCGGCGAGGCAGGGTTGCCGGGCCGGAAATCCCATTTCCATTCGGCGGGTTTTCCATCGGAGGTTTTCTCGGTCGAACTGACTTGGATGATCTGGACCATGCGGTCGCGCGGAGTGAAGGCGCGGAATTTCAACTCACCGAGATCGGTGGTGATGGTGCCGGTAATCTCCGCATTCCACAAATCCTGCCGCATCGTGCCATCCAGGATTTTTCCGGCAGGGCGGAGTGCCATGCGACCAATGTCGAGACGCGGGAAATCCCAAAACAACGAAGCTCCCTTCACGCCGAGCGAAGTCTTCCTGTCAGGAGCCTTGCGGTGGTCGGTCACATCGGCACGGCCGAGGTGGAAATCGACGCGGTTGTCCTTGAGCGTGGCGTAAACCATCATGCCAAGCTGGCCGTTGCCAACGAAGGCGCCTTCGTTCCACTGGCGCGGAAGCTGCTCCCAAACGAGGTCGTGCTGACCGAGGAACGCGGGCCAATCGACTTTGATCTGCGGAGCGACCGGCGCTGCCGTTGCTTTGAGAAGGGTGAATAATGCCAGCGCGAGGAGGGTGGTGAGCAATGTCTTCATGAATAATTTATCTTTGGTTTTGTCTGATGGTTGTGAGTTTGATGGTGCCCGCTTGGTTAATATCCAGAATCCCGCTCAATGATCGGTGCGGAAGGGCGCGGCGGGGAGATCGGCGGCGTTATAGAGGAAGCACGGCGGATTGTTCGCCCAGCCGTAGCGCACGGCCACGGGGGTGGTGACCTCGTTGCTCGACACCACCACGGTTTCGCCGTCGATCACGGCCTTGGCGGCCACCCATTTCTTATCGGCGCCGCAGATGGCGAAGGCCTGCAATTCCGCCGGGGCGGTGGATGTGTCATCGGGAAACAACTTGGGATTCGCGGCGATTTTCAGCCCTTTGGCGTGCTGGAAACGGATGCGGATT
>VFJO01000059.1 GCA_009886045.1 Verrucomicrobiota bacterium | reverse complement strand
GTTGTTTCGGACACTCCCAAAGCCATCTGGCCTTGTATCCTTGCGGAGTTTAGCCTCTGAGCAACTGTCTGGTTTTGCTCCGGCAAAAAATCTGGTTTTGCTCCGTCGCCGACACGACTAGGGTGAATGCTTGTAAAATTTGTTTGCTTGGCTAGGTTACAAACTCCAGAAATCTGCACGGACACCTGGGACTTTCCTCAATGAAAATCTACATAGACGGCGAATTTTACGATAAGGAGCACGCGAAAATCTCGGTTTTTGACCATGGATTGCTCTACGGCGACGGGGTCTTTGAGGGGATTCGCTTTTATAACGGTCGTGCCTTTCGTTTGGATCAACACATTGATCGGATCTTCGATTCGGCGCGTGCAATCTGCCTAGACATTGGCCTCGATAAAGCAACCCTCACCGAGGCGACATTGGAAACCATCCGGCAAAACGCCCTTCAAGATGGTTACGTTCGCCTAGTTGTGACGCGAGGCGTTGGTGACTTAGGTCTCAATCCTGCCCTCTGCCCGAAGGCCTCCGTTGTTATCATCGCCTCGAAAATCACGCTTTACCCGCCTGATAAATACGAGCACGGACTTGAGGTGGTGACCTGTGCGACGCGTCGTATTCCCCATGGCGCCTTGAGCCCGATGGTCAAATCCCTGAATTACCTCAACAATGTGCTCGCCAAGTTGGAGGCGCAGATTGCCGGAGCTGGCGAGGGCCTCATGCTCAACGAGCAGGGATTTGTTGCCGAGTGTACCGGTGACAACATTTTCATCGTCAAAAATGGCGTCATCACTACTCCTCCTATTTCCTCTGGGGCTCTTGCGGGAGTGACTCGTGCCGTAGTTTTTGATCTCGCTGCCGAGTTCGGGATTCGAATTCACGAGCCCATGATGACGCGCTACGACATCTACACCGCAGACGAGTGCTTTTTAACCGGAACAGCGGCTGAGTTGATCCCCGCAGTGAAGCTCGACACACGCAAAATTGGCGATGGACGCCCCGGTCCGGTTACGAAAAAGCTCATGACTCGTTTCCACGAGTTGACAGCATCCACCGGCACGCTGATCTATAAATAACAAGATGCAGTGCGACGTATGCCAGACCAAAGAGGCCAGTGTTTTTCTAACGCAGATCGTCGATGGAAAAATGCAAAAAGTGAACCTCTGTGAAGCTTGCTCGAAAGAGAAAGGAGTGAACGATCCGACGGGATTCGCCCTCGCTGACCTCCTTCTTGGCTTGGGGGCATCCCAAGAAATTGAAAAATCTCCCACTGCCATGAAATGCCCCATCTGTGGGTTCACTCAAGCAGACTTCAAAAAAACTGGCCGTCTGGGTTGCAGCAATTGCTATACGGTTTTTGCCGACGGTATTTCGCCGATGTTGAAAAACATGCACAAGGGAACCGACCATACGGGAAAAACACCGGCTGCTTTTCTCAAAATTCGCGAACACGACGAAAAAATCAAAACCCTTCAGTTCAATCTCAACAAGGCCATCGAGGCCGAGGAATTCGAACTTGCAGCCAGCCTCCGTGATCAAATCCGGCAAGTGGAGACGGATCTCGCCTCATGAAATTTTCACGGATCATCGCAAGTTCTGGTGAATGGCTTTCTGGCGATGGACCGAACAGGCAGATCGTTGTTTCAAGCCGCGTGCGTTTGGCCCGCAATCTGCGTGACCAGCCATTTCCCGGCTGGGCCAAAAAATCCGAGCGTCTCGAGGTGATGAACCTCGTTAAGCAAGCTGTGGAGCATCTTCCCGAGATGGCAGAGTCGTATTCTGAAAATCTGGAGGCCCTCTCGCCCCTTGAGAAGCAAGTCCTCGTTGAGCGCCACCTCATCAGCCGCGAGCATGCGGCAAAGGGCGTCGGAAGCGCTGTTGTGATGAATGCTCCCCAATCACTCAGTGTGATGATTAACGAAGAGGACCACCTTCGCATGCAGGCCATTCGTTGCGGGCTTCAATTGGATAATGTTTTCAAGATGATCGATCGTGTGGATTCCGAGCTCGAGGAGAGCTTGGAATTTGCCTACAGCTCGGAGCTCGGCTATCTCACCGCCTGCCCGTCGAATGTCGGCACCGGTATGCGGGCTTCTGCCATGCTCCACCTGCCTGGGTTGGTGATGAGTGACCAGATCAACAAGATCATCAACTCTGTAAACAAGATCGGCCTAGCCGTGCGAGGGCTCCATGGCGAGGGCACGGAAGCAATGGGCAATCTTTTTCAGGTCTCCAACCAGACGACCCTTGGTGAAGCGGAAGAGGAAATCATCGGGCGTTTGAACCGCGTCATTGAGCAGGTCATCGAGCACGAGCAGAATGCACGGGCTCTTTTGGCGCAGCGTAAAGCCATTACCCTCCATGACCAGATAGGTCGTGCTTATGGTTTGCTCTGCCATTCCTATTCGATCAGCTCCAAGGAGGCGCTCAATCTCCTTTCGATCATCAAGCTCGGAATCGACTTGGCCGTTTTTCCCGATGCACACCGATTTCCAGTGGATGAGCTTTTTATTGAAACCCAGCCCGCCCACCTTCAAAAGGATGCCCAGGTCATTAAAATGTCTTCCGAGGAAAGGGACGCCTTGCGCGCTTCCATTATTCGGGCGAAACTCTCTCAGGTACCGCAACCGGATATTGCCCGTCTACGTATATCTACACCCGCCACCACTGAAAACCAATGATGAACAATTTCACTCCTCGTGCCCAACAGGTTCTTGCCCTTGCTCGTAAAGAAGCGGATCGATTCAATCACAACTACGTGGGCACCGAGCATCTCCTGCTTGGATTGATTAAGCTCGGTCAAGGTGTGGCTGTGAATGTTCTTCAAAAAATGGGGCTCGATCTTGAGACCGTCCGTATGGAGGTCGAAAAGCAGGTCGGCTCCGGTCCCGAGACAAAAATGGCGGGCAATATCCCCTATACTCCTCGGGTCAAAAAGGTTCTCGCACTCGCTGGGAAGGAAGCCAAGAGCCTCCAGCACTCGTACGTGGGCACGGAACACATCCTCCTAGGCCTGCTTCGCGAGGGCGAAGGCGTTGCTGCCCGGGTTTTAAAAAACCTCGAGGTGGATATCGAGCGCACTCGCAACGAAATCCTCAAGGAACTCGATCCCAATTTTGCCCCCGATGAGGATAGCGATACTCTACCCGCCGAGGCCGCCCCCGCTGGCAAGGCGTCGGGAAAAACCCCTGCACTCAAAGCCTATGGCCGCGACCTCACCGAGCAGGCCCGCAAAGGTGAACTCGATCCTGTGATCGGTCGCGCTGACGAGATCGAACGCATTGTTCAGATTCTTTGCCGCCGCACCAAGAACAACCCAGTCCTCATCGGCGAAGCCGGCGTGGGCAAGACGGCCATCGCCGAGGGCCTCGCCCAAGAGATCATCGCGGGCAATGTTCCCGAGATTCTCCGCGACAAGCGCGTCATCACGCTCGACCTTGCCCTTATGGTCGCTGGAACCAAATACCGTGGCCAATTTGAAGAGCGTATCAAGGCTGTGATGGATGAGATTCGTAAAAACAAAAACATCATTTTGTTTATCGACGAACTCCACACTCTCGTCGGAGCCGGTTCCGCTGAAGGTGCCATGGATGCCTCGAATATCATCAAGCCAGCCCTCGGCCGCGGGGAAATGCAATGCGTTGGCGCCACAACCCTTAACGAATATCGCAAATACATCGAGAAGGATTCTGCGTTGGAACGTCGATTTCAGCAGGTCAAAGTCGAGGCTCCCACGGTTGACCAGACCATTCAGATTCTTCATGGCATCCGTCCAAAGTACGAGGCCCATCACAAAGCCAAGTTCCTCGACGAGTCGCTGGAAGCCGCTGCCAAACTCTCCGACCGTTACCTCACTGGCCGATTTCTGCCTGACAAGGCGATCGATCTCATGGACGAAGCCGGTTCCCGCGCGCGTATCGCCGCAATGACCCGTCCGCCTAACGTCAAAGATATCGAAGCCGAGATCGAAACTATCCGCCTCGACAAGGAATCTGCCATCAAGTCCCAAGATTTTGAAAAAGCCGCATCGCTCCGTGATGTGGAGAAACGGGCCAAGGACAAGCTCGATGGTATTCTTTCGGAATGGCGAGCGAACAAGGAGGAAAAGGAGGTCATCGTCAGTGCGGAGGAAATCATGCAGGTCCTCTCCAAGTGGACTGGAGTGCCGCTATCCCGCATGGAGCAGAAGGAAACCGCCAAGCTTCTCGCTATGGAAGGGGAACTGGAAGGCAAGGTCATCGGTCAGAATGAAGCCGTAGTGGCAATCAGCAAAGCTCTCCGCCGTTCCCGCGCCGATCTCAAGGATCCGAAGCGCCCGATCGGCTCGTTCATTTTCCTTGGCCCGACAGGTGTTGGAAAAACCTTCCTCGCCCGCACGCTTGCGGAGTTCATGTTCGGATCAGGCGACTCTCTCATCCAGATCGATATGAGCGAATACATGGAGAAATTCAGCGCCTCCCGCCTCATTGGCTCACCTCCCGGCTATATCGGCTACGAAGAAGGCGGCCAACTCAGTGAGGCCGTGCGCCGCAAGCCCTACGCGGTTGTGCTTTTC
>VFJO01000263.1 GCA_009886045.1 Verrucomicrobiota bacterium | reverse complement strand
GCCATCGGCCTGCATCTTGATAAACGCTGAAGCTTGGACTCGAATCTTCGCGGAATGGAGAGCAAACGCACTTGCCGGACTTTCCCGGAAGAGAAAGAACCTGCCACAACTGCGGAATTTCAAGCCTCTCCGCAATTTCTGAAATAGACGGGGATGCAGTCATTCAGCCCCCTCCATCTGTGCAGCCTCGTTCACCGCGCTATCACGCACCACGAACCAATCACCGCCCAAGAATTTAACCTTGTTCAAAAATTCAGCGGCACTTTCGCAATAGCGGTCTGCCGCACGAGGCGAAGAGTGAGAGCTTAAGACAAACCACGGGCGGAGAGGCTCCCCCCTTGCAATGCAAAAATGCAGATCCTTCACCATCCGATCCAGCGACCCCCCGGCAACGCAACGCGAATCCGGGAACAGCAAAACAGACCAGAGATCAGTTTTCATCGTTCACGCCCTCCGAAGTAAAGCCTTCGACTTCTCCATTCTGAACTCCGCGCAAGAAAGCACAGAGCTTGGGAACAGAAACGAACACGACACCACGCAGGCATCCCCGCCGCCTTACGCGAACGAGGAAACGCTGATTCGGCGGAAGCTTGGCATCCGTTTCAAGAAGCCAACTGCGCGAGCCGCCGCTGATCGGGCAGCGTCCGGGGGGCTTGGGCAACCGAGAAAACTCGGCGAGGTTTGCTGATGTCGCGATTTCAACCTGCCGGGACAGGTGCGCCGGGACATCTCCGGCGACTTTGGGCATCGCGCCAGTGTAGGTTTGAGAGGTAGGGGTCATGTTTTTATGGGGTTGGTTTGACTGACCGCCGCAGGCGTCATGCCCGCTGCGTGTAAACAAAAATGACCACAGGCAAACATCCCTGTGAATGGGTGCAGCCACCAGAACCCCAAACCCCTTCAAACCCGCACCAAATGAGCTTTCACAGCCCTTTCAGAATTTCACACTTCCAAGAAATTCCAAAAACTCGCGCGCCCGATCCAGAGGCAGCTTACGCTTTTTCAAAAATGCCCGGATAATGCGCTGCATCCCCACGGGTGAAGTCTTTGACGAAGGACGCCCCCCGCGCCGAGACTTGCAGCCTGAGCCACTCCAAACATTCCGGCCCGGCCAGCGACCGCCACTCAGAATTCGGCCAAGCTCCCTGCGAGACATCCCCGTTGAAACGCGAACATCGTCCTTCGTCGGCCACTGCTCCCGATCTTCCCATGGTATTTGCCTGAAGGATTCAAGAGCCGCCGCAAGCTCATCGCCCAGCAAAACAGGAGGAGTAATGTCGCGATCACCAGCCGCCTTCGCGCGCGCCTTGAGGTTCACAGACGCAGCGGCCCGCGCCTCATCACTCGCCTTCTGCCGAGCGGCCTGCCAGCGGAAAACCTCCCCCGGCTTTGGCATCTTGCCGGGGTTTTCTGCCAACCATTCACCTTCAATGAAATCCCACTCAGGGAGAATCTCATCTGGCTTGTCGTGCGACCATTCGGGGTGATCCTTATAGAACTTCTCACTTTTCGCCTTCACCTCCTGATCATCGTCCTCGTAAACCTCCTCCATTGCAGCATCGGCACGGGCATTAGGCCGCGCAAGAATTAGGCGAAGCCTTTCAACATCCTTATCCCGAATCGCCGCCACAAGATAAGGCAGGCTGATTCCATGCTTTTCCGCCTGAGCTTTCAGACTGCTTGGAGTGTGAGGCATTTCTTCTGCGACAAGTGCAGCAACCTCTTCAAGAAACGAGGAAGGCCCCTCAAGAATCAAGCGACACCTTTCAACATTCTTGTCCCGAATTGCCGCCATAAGATCAGGCAGAATAATTCCAAACTCTCTCGCCTGAGCCTTGAGCCCGCTTGAAGTATGATGGTTTTCATCCGCGACAAGTGCGGCAACTTCTTCAAAAAACCGCTTAGGGAAAGGGCGGCGCCTACGGAAATCTTTTTCACCAGAACCGCCGATCCGAGCCAGTCGGCAAGCCTATCTACAGCCTTTCCCTTCGACACCTCTTCCTTGGCGACCGCCGCCAATGCCGCGCTGCCTGCAGGGATGCCGCCTTTTTGCTTCCGGGCCTTCATACGCTTGTCCACCACTGGACGCCCGGACGGACAAATGTTCTCCGTCCAGCCGCGCGGAACGCGATGGATTGGGGAGGAAAAGCCTCCTCGACTTTGCGCCACAAGAAAAGAAACCCGCAGAGCCACAAGCCCCGCAAACGCACTTTGACACTGCCGCCGCTGTCACGACCTTCTGCCGCCAGACAAACCCCAAGGCGAGCCGCCAGCGCACCGCGCCAAGCCGTCCAGCGTCCATCCACTCCTATAGGTGTGTGGGTGTGGACGGAAATCCGTCCATCGAAAAAATCCCCCGCAGAAACAGCAGACAGACAGGGGAGAGAGAGAAGAAATCTCCTCATCTTTTCTCTCCTTCCGGCATTCCTGCCATAATGTCAGGGAAGCTCTCGGACGCCCTCTTTAACTCGGCATACCCCGTGTGCGTGTAGATCCTGCTCATTTCAATGGAATCATGCCCGACAAGCTCCATGGCCGTGGCTTCAGGAATTCCCGCCGCCTTCATCATGCTAACAGCCGTATGCCGCAGGCTATGAAAGCTCAATTTTTCCTTGTTGCTGCCTACACCTCGCCCTTGCCCGTGCGTCTTTGTGTGAGGCTGCTTCTCGCGGAGGCCGGCCCTCGCCAGTATCTTGGCAAATTGATTTGATAGCCCTCCTGACTTTTCCTGACGCCTCATGATTTCAGCTGCATTGGGATGAACAGGAACGGAAGGATTGTCGCCAGGAGTAAGCGTAGCGATGTGCTTCGCCAGCGGCCCCGCAATCGGAACCTTGATATTTATTGATGATTTGGAAGTCACAAGACGCACCTCTTGAGCCTGCAAATCAACATTACCCCAAGTCAGGCAGGCGATATCACCAAGCCGCTGCCCTGTAAAAAGCCCGAAGAGAACCATGCTCTTCCACTCATCATCCGAGACTCGCAGCACGGCCCTGATTTCATCCTGAGAAAATGGACGCTTCGCCCTCTCCCTGCTGTTCTTGAGTGACTTCACCGACTTTGCCGGGGTGTCCGAGATGACATCATCTACCCACGCCTTAGCGAAAACCATCCGCAGGAATTTTATGGAATGGTTGATCGTCTTGGGGGCAAGCCCTCGCGCTGCCTCCATACGCCTGAAATCAAGAATGTCCTTCTTCGTAATTTCGGAAATGTCCTTGTCCGCTCGATCCCTGAGGAAAGTAAGAAACTTTTCCGCATTCGATGAGTAAAAGTGCATCGTAGCCTTGGCTGTTTCCCCCTGCTTCTCCGCAAGCCATCCCGCGAGATACACCCGGAAGGATTGAAAGGGCAAATCCTCACCTGTGATCTGGCTGTGGAGATCAGCGATCACCCGCCGCACCTGAGCCGCCGTGCGCTTCTTGCGAGCGGCCTCCTCGTATTGTTCCGCGATTTTCAGAGCCTTCAGGCGTTCCCGCTCAATCGCCGCAATTTTCGTGCTGCGCTTCAACCGCCGCCCGTTTATGTCCGTAAAACAGGCAATCCAGTTTTTCGAATCGGGTCGTTTGATTACGCAGGGCATCAGGTAAATGTTACACCACTAAGGCTACTTCTTGAAAGCCTCGCGGGAACCAAGTGGAGTAACTTTAGCAGAGTGAACTTCGGGCAGAATCTTCATCTTCCGCGCATGGGCGAACCGATATCCGCTCTATTTGCTCAGTCAAAAGACCAACTTCCACCCGCCACCTGTCGATCAAGTCTTCCTCTGTTTGATAGCGGCGTAGTGGCAAGTGCTTGTTACGCGCGAAGTGTGCGAGGCAACGACGAGCAACCACGCGCGGCAATTTCGACTCGTCTGGATGCCCTGCCGGACAATCATCAGAAAGGAGAAACATTGCGTGTTCTGCCAAATCTTCCGGGGCGGCCAAGAAATTGCAGCCGTCCCACTCAAGATACCAAGAAAGCTCCTGCTTCCAATCCGCCCTCTTGAGAATTGCCGCAAGGGATTTGAACTGCTTCACCCAAATCTCGGGAAGATCAATCTCCACTTTCATTTCGCCACCTCCAAATCCAGCGAACCAATTTGTGTTTCAAGTGTGGATAACTCTTCGGTGAACCGAGAGCTAATTATGCTCTGACTTTTTGTTTGATTTTTCATAAGTGAAATCGAAAACGGGAACATAAACGGGAACACACTTTTGACAATGCCAATGTTTGCCAATCGCTGGAATCCTTTATTTAAGAACCTCTGCGAGCTTTGGCGTTTATTGGCGTCTATCTATAAGCCAAACACGGGTTCGACTCCCGTCGCCTCCAGCCTTCGCTCGCAGCGCAGCAAGAGCGAAGGCTGTCACGCCGGAGTCGGCGACAGCCGCGTAGGCGGACCCACCCGCCGCTGCAAGACTACGGCTTGGCAAGCCAGCCGTTCGCAAAGCGCGCATGTTCCACTATGTCTATGTTCTCAAGAGCGAGATTGCTCTCGAGCGCCACTACATCGGAATGACATCCGATCTGGATCAGCGCCTCGCCGCCCACAACTCCGGCAAGGTCTCGCACACCTTCAAATTCAAACCTTGGACCATCAAAACCGCTGTTGCCTTTCGCGATGAAAGCAAGGCCGCCACTTTCGAGCGTTACCTCAAGTCCGGCTCGGGCCGCGAGTTTGCCCGCAGACACTTTTAACTTTCCCAACCGCTCGCAGCGCAGCAAGAGCGAAGGCTGTCACGCCGGAGTCGGCGACAGCCGCGTAGGCGGACCCACATACTTGCGGCGTGCTTTTTGCCATCTTTGCTCGAAACGATTGTTGCTCTAACGACTCCAACGTCTTAGGATAAGGGAAAGCCCACATCTGCATCATTCAGCGCCATGGCAGGGATGGGGAGGGAAAAAACAAGTAAGCAAATGATGTTCAAGGGAAATGGGGGTTTCAATTTGTCAGAGTGCGGGTCGGAGGGGTGAACCCCGCGCCGGAGTCCATCGCGAAGAGGAGATTCTTTTCGGCAGAAAAAATCAAAACGAGACGACTCTGGGGTGCCTTAAGAATTTCAAATCCCGAGAAATCGCTCGGAAACCAATCTGGTTTTGGCGCGGCCTCGTTGTATTTGAGAGGCTCAGTCGATGGTGACAACGAAAAAGGATTGGTTTGAAGCCATTCCGCGAGTTCAGGACTGGGCTGGACTGCGAGAAACCACTGCCACTCGCGCACATCTTTGCCTTGTTCAGACCATTCGCGGCGCTCGGCATGGAGGATTTTGTCGTCGCTGTCGGGTCGCCGCCAGAAGGCTTTTTGGAAAACGAGCCTCGGGTCGGTGGATGTATTCAAAACCAACTGGTCGGAAGGAGATTGGAGGCTTTCCGGAGGCCTAGTGGTTTTTTGTGTTAAAAAAACGATGACCCCGATGGCGAGGAGGACTCCTGCTGCCGGTATGAGAAATCGCTTTTTCATGATAACCAGATACTTAATTTCCCGAATTCGAATAAGTTCTCAGGAAGAGCTTGATGTCGCTGACGGAATTGATGAATCGGTTGAGTCCATCCTGTTCATTGTTGAGCAGGGAATAGGCGGGGATCACGATTTTCCAATTCGTATTCCAAGCGCTGCGCCCGATGAGGCGAGAGTTGGTGAACTCAGCCGGCATCGTGCTGTAGAAGTAGGCGGGATCATCCACAGCGCGGAAGGCCTGGTGTTTCCGGGTGATCCAGAGATTTTCGTTCAATGTGCCGCTGGCAGTGAAGATTTGACCTCCGGAGAATGCCGCCGCACCGATATTTTTTGGTAAGGGCAGCGCTTGGTCGCGCACGGTCCAAGAACGAAGCGTGTTTTGGTCACCGAGCGCGGGAACACGCATCATATCAACACCTGCCGGAATGAGATAAACATACGGCGTCGCGCTGATGGCATTGGGATTTGAGCTGGCTGGACCGCTTGTGCCCGGTGTGCCAACCGCAAACGGATCCATGCCGATGTAGCCTTTGAAGATCACGCCAGAGGAGAAAATCTTTGTGGCAAAGGTGGATTGACTGAAAGCGTGGTCGCCCGCTGCCAGTGGCCAGCCGAAGAAGTTCAGTCCCGCTTGGATCGTTGTGGAGAAGGGAATCACGATTCCGGGCACAGCGCTACCGTCCGCCTTGGCTATGCGGTTGCAATAGAGCGCGACATCGGGGTCGTTCATCACATTACTCATCACATTTTGGCTTAGGACTTGCTTCCATAGGATGTTATCATTAGCAGACGGTTGGTCTGTCGGAATGCGGAATAGCTCTTGGCGCAAGGAGAAGACCGTGCCATTTCGGTCTGGATTGTTGAAGCCGAGCCGGCCTTCGACGATGGCCCAATCCTCGCGCAGATCGGAAAGGATGCCGGCCAGTCCGGGATCCCCCAGAGAGCCCCGAACGGGAGAACCTCCAGAGAAGGCGCCGAGGCTGTAGGTGGCAAGAATCTCTGACATATAGGTACTTCCCTGTGGTGAGCCGAGGAGTCCCGTCTCGTAGTCGTAGGCCTTGGCTGCGCAGTAGACATAGGTCTGAGCGAGATTGAAAAGTGATTTGTATTGCGAGAGTTCCTCGTTGCGCAAGTCGCGGAAAACCACATCGCGGGTTCGGTGGACATGAATCACCGAGGCGGCGCGCTGGCGGAATGTCTCCCGCTCGGTGAGAATGTGCTGGGCTTCGGCATAAAGTCGGGCGACATTCTCATTTGCTTTTTGGACTCCGCTGAGGCGCCGATTGACTTCATACACGGTGCTCAGGAAATCATAATACAGATGCTCAAATTCGATGATCTGCGTTTTATCGCTATCGCCGACATCGTAGTTATCCAATAGGTCTTGGGCTTGGGCTTGAAGCTCTTCCGCTTGGCTTTCGAGATAAGACACCGCTTGTTCGGCGACCAGGCCAAGTTTACTTTGGGAAAACGCAAGGGCCCGACCGGCCAAGAGCGTGGCGCCCCGTGCAGTTGATGTCGCGTCAAAGGATAGCCCCGCAACAGTGGGGTAAAATTCCTTTGCGGCACTCGTCATTTTATCAATATTTTCGGATGCCAATTCAAACGCTTGGCTTGCAATGTCGTAGGCTGCTTTCGCTTTGTTAAGCTTATCCGCTTTACTATTTAATTTATCAGCATCTGCCACAGCGGCATTATAGGCATCGAGAAGTTCGCTGTATCGCTGATAGCCTCGGTCCATTTTGCTTTTCTTGACGAGGAAAGTATTAGTCGCTTCGCGCAGACTGACTTGAGCCTCATAGGCGTCCAGCAAGGCGGTTTGGATTTTTCCTGGTTGCGAGCGCTGACCCATGCTGGAGTTCGCAAAAGCTGCCAAGGAGAACTTATCTACTTTGAAAGTCTTGGAAACATATTCCACAGGGAGGCTGACGCGGTTGTAGATGCTTTCCATCGACCAGTCATTGAATGGATCGATGTTGATCGGCTCACGGTATTCCACGCTTCGGGATTCGCTCGTATCCACCAAGGTGGATGGGAGATTGATGAAATTCGAGTGGTAGAGATCCGGGCCTGTGTAGCCTTGCTTGTAGAGTTTGCCCGCACCGATATCCCCGGCGTAAGGAGTGCCATAGAGGCCGATCAGTTCGTATTCGTAAGCCGATTCTTGGTCGGAAACGGCTGCCTGATAGCTATCTAAGCTCTCATTTTGCTGGCGCAGCAGGGTGTCCATACGGCCAGCTTGGTCGAAGGCATTTTTAGCGTTCAAGCAAGCTTGCAGGGCGCGCTCGTAGATTTGCTCAAAATTATCCTTCCCTGCAGCCAATTGCGTCGGAGAAATATCGAAGGTCATGCCATCTTTGGCGACGCCGATGGTATTGATGTGCGCTTGGAGGCCCCCGGAGAGCATGAATAGTTTTGAGGCACTGGACGCGATGTCGGAGAGCTCAGCAACGGTGGTGCGATCGATTTTTTCGACTCCCGAATTAGTGCTGGTTGCGGGGAGCATGGCATTGGCGGATATCCAGTTGAAGTAGGCTCCCTGGTAGGCGCGTGAGGCCCATTCGTCGGAACCCCAGTAGCGTGTCCGGTTGTTCGAACTCGTCTTATTGTCCCCCATCGTGCTCCAGCCTGTTTGTTCCGCATCCTTGTTTTGCTTGGCTGTGAAGTCTAAAACATCTACAGCGCAACGAGCTAAGGAAGAGGCTGCCAAGGCAAACTTTCGCTCGTCTTTGTAATCGATCTGCACGGTTTGGCCGAGAACGGTCACGGATTCCGCACTGGGATTCCAAGTGAAGTTCGGGCTTGTGAGAAGCTTGTAATAGCCTTTGACCGCAGTGAGATAGTGTCCGTAGGCATCGCCATGTCCTTGCGGGAACATGTAGAGGGCGTCTGCGGCATTGATGGAGCCATCAACAGCAGGACCACCCGTTTTTTCCTTGATGTCGTAGTTCAGAGCATAGATCGACTCACCGGATCGAATGCCACCTGTGTAATTCCAGTAGAGGCGGTTATACACAGGAGCAATTTGCACGGAGGGAAGGGAATTGTCATCCCGACCGCGCAGAAGTGCCAATGTTTCGGACATTACGCTGGGCAGTTGACCCTCAAAGGAAAAGCGAGAGGAGCCGGCGGTCACCGAAGTCGGGCTGCTATCCAGTCGAAGGGTCGGATTCAAGGCGTCGTCGTAGGCTTCGTTACCTAGAATCAAGTAGAGGTCACACAGGTAGCCGGCGGCATTGAGCAGGGCGGTATTGGCAAAGGTGCCGCTCAGTCCCGCATCGATACTCTGGGATTTGACGCGATTCAGGAGGGTCTCGTAGATTTCGATGAGTCCAAAGTCGTTGATATTTTCAAGGCTTACTGGCACATCGCCTTCCCACCGCTTACCGGCTTGTGTGATCACGCTCACATCCGTGCTGACTGCGAAGTTATAGAGATCGGTCTGGCGCTGTTCGAAAGGATTCACGGCATCCAACGCACGCTTCACCCAATTCATAACCAACTGGGGTTCCGTCCAATCCGAGTAACTCGCATTGCTGGCGCCCTTTGGTTTGTAGCGCATGGTGTAGAAGTTATCGCTAAAAAGCAGAGCCGTGCTGCCAAAGGCGGAAGACGCATCCCCGCCGATCACGATGGTATTGGTGAAGTTTCCGCTCGGGATTTGCCATGCGCCCCCCGAGGTGACGGTTTCGGTCTTTGTGGAAACATCCAGATTGAAATTCACATTGTGCGTGGTGCTGGGCTTGGCTTGAGAGGAATACAATGCCACTTCCAGAGTGTTATTTCCTGTTTGGAAATAACTTGGAGGAAGAATAAATTGTTTACTCAATCCTGTTGAGATAACACCGGTCTGTGCATAGGTTGGCGACAAGTTGCCAACAATCGGTGCATTGCTTGGCAGGTTAAAAGACACAGCCGGAACTTTATTGACATACACGACCATTCCATCATCCGCGTTCAGCTCAGCAGAGAAGACGATCTGAGCGGGCAAGACGCTTGGCATGGCAACATTTGCGCTCTTGAAGACCAGGCCTGGGCGTCCACTGGTCTGATCGTAGGCGTTATCATTCACCACGAGGCTTGATGTGGAGGATAGAGTCGCTGTGGAGTTCTGCGAGTAGCTGAGCCCTTCGGTGCTTTGGCTAATGTCTGTGAGCGGGTTGCGGATTTGTAGCCACTGGGTCGAGGGGGTATTGGTCGCATTGCCAAGGAGCTTGGAGGTGCCGTATTGGAAAAGTGCGGGATAGTCGCCATTACTCGAAACATAGTAAGCCCATTGGAAATCAAATAAATCCGTTCTCGCTGCGAAGTCGCCGCTGTGGCGGAGAGTCGTTTGCTCGTCGAGCGCGTTGGAGGGTTGCAAGGCCTTGATGTCTCCGGGATAGAGGGTGCTATCGACTCGAATCACCTTGATGCTTATGGGGTCACCGATCGGGGTGAAGGCTTCCCCGTCACCAAAGATCAATGTCACATAGCCTGTTCCTTGGCCTTGTGCGGTGAGCGCGTAGCTATCCACCGCGGTATCGGAGTAGCGCACTTCACTCAGATTTTGAGCGCCCTTCACTTCCGTCTTAGCGGCATCCACGATGTATGTTCCCGGCTTGGACGGGTTTTCTTTAAAGGTTTCTACCCTTGTGGAGAGGATGTCGATAGCGTTGGACCACTTGGTGTAATCCGTATCGGTGTTGACTACCAGACTTTTAAGAGCGTTCTTGTCGGCATTGCTGAGCACATTGAGGAGGACATAGTCATCCCCCGTTAGCGCGTCCACGAATTGCCCCGTCAAGACGAGGCCGCCCTTCGTGCCCAGAGTGGGGTCGAAGTAAAAACGATTCTGCAAGTGCGGCTGGGCGCGTTGGAAATATGTTTTTCCTCTGAGAGAGGATGTCTTGAGAGAGACCGGGAGAGTGCTCAAAGCGACGGAGGGATCATTGATGAGCACTTGTTTGGCTCGTGTCGGATCGTGCAGGGTCACGCTGGCATTTGAGGATCCCACATTGGCGATGGATTGCTGGTAGAGCACCCGTGCACTGGTCTGTCCTCGCACGGCGGGCAGGCCGTTTTTAGGCAGGGCCAGAGTCTCACCCGTTCGCAGCGTGGGCACATCGGCAGGCCAAGTCGGGCGATAGATGATGGTTTGTGGGGTGCCCGTGACGGGGTTTCCCGCGTAGGTCGTTGTCGTGCTGTTGGAAGAGGCGACGGGTCGCAGGTAAGGCAGGACGGTGCCGGCAGGCACAGTTTGGCCCGGCACGACAAAGTCCGAGCGCATGGCGTAATACCAATTCATTCCCATGGCGGGCGTTCCGTTATTGTGGGGACCGCGATAAATCCAGTCGTAGCCCTTACGGTCTTTGAAAGTGAAGCGATTGTAATAGGTCTCCAAGCCAGTGGTCAGAGGATAATCGTTGGCGAAACTGCCGAGATCGACCTCGGTATTGGCCGAGTTGCCATCAGAATTTAATGGCAATGGCATAACCGATAATGGCATCGGCGCCAAGACATTCACCTGAGTCCCTGCGGGAATGCTGTAATCAAATTGAGCGTAGGTGTTTTCGCGTGCGACTTGATAAACCGCCATTTCCGGGCGTCCATCATCGGGATTGGTGTATTGGATGAGAACTTGTGGCTCGGATGTGAATGCGTTGGCAGTAAATGTCGTTCCGGCCGTTGCGTTAAGGTCATCCCTCAAGGCGTAAGCGCGCCCAGACATGAAGAGGGAGTGCTCTTCATTCGGATTGTAGCCGGGCTTTGTGGCATCGGGTTGATTATAGATCGCTCCAGCAGTGACTGATGGCGTGAGACCGCTGGTTCCTTCGTTGGATGCCAGGACGATCTCGGGCACATTCAGCAAGCGGATCGTCAAATCATCGATGGCGAAGGACTCGTCGGAACTTGCCTGGTTTAATGTACTTCCAAATCCAATCCTGAGACTCGCCAAGCTTGCGATGGCCGCGGTGGTTTGCGGGATGGCCCGCACAAAGACACGGAATGTCTGATCCGTGATATTTCCGCTATTGAGGTTGCCCTTGGTATCAGGGAGGATGGTCCAGTCGTATTTGATGTCGCTGATCGTTTGGCTTCCCGTCATCTTGGAAGCGTAGGTCGCGTTACCTGTAAATGCCTGTTGGAGAATGGCACTGTTATTTACATACACTCGGAATGCTTCATTTTCCCAGGAGTCCAAACAATACAATTGGAAAGCCACCTCAAGTCCGTTGGAGCCAACATCGTTGACAGTAAATGTCTTACTGGCAACGGGATTACTTGCCGCGCTATTCGATTGTCCACCGACCGAGTAATTTCCGAAGACGCCGAGCAGCGAGGCCGACGCGGAGACTCCATTCTTGGTGATCGTGACATTCGAGGTCAGCGTGCTGAGCGTCGAGTTCGTTGTCCAGCCGCTGGAAATTTCAAATGTTTCCTTGGCGGTGGTGGTTTTCTGATAGGCGAGCGTGTAATTGCCAACGACCGATGGGGTGTAAAGATCAGTAAACTCCGCCGAGGGAGCAGCCGTCTTTTTAAACCAGAAGACCTTGAGTTGACTCCTGCCACCTGGCAAGGCATTCACCGGAATGATCGCGCCGTTTCGGGCGTTTTCTACGCCCTCGACAAAGGGATCGATGTAAGCTGTTGCCGAGTAGCTTGTGGATAATGCCTTGTCGTTCGCTGTAGCCGTGGGCGAAACATTGACATATCCGACACTTGTCAAGTCGCTCGTGGGAGGATTGATACGCTTTCCGACATAAGCCGTCTCATTCACGGTGGTGACATTGCTGGTGGTGTAGATGGGCACATACCAGACGCCGCCATTTGTTCCAGTGAATTTTAGGAGTGTCTTGCTTTGCGTCTCACTCCCCAAGTTGACGAGAAGGGCTTGCGTGGTGGTGTCAATTTTTGCCAAGCCCCTATCGGGAAATTGGTAAACGATGCTCGGGATATTTCCATTCTCAAAACGCAGGCCGGTATTCGTGAGCAGAGAACTGCCGCCGGGATCTACGACATAGGTTGCAAACTCTGTGAGAGCTGGCCACTGCAAAATATATTTGGACAAGAATTTAGGCCACTTAATATCAATATCATCGACATTTGTTCCAGAGTAGGTGGCATTCGTGCCCGAGCTAAAAATAGAACTCGCGGGATTGGAGATACCATTCGGCTTCAACCAATAGAAAGCGACGCGATCCGGGGAATCATTTTCATGCTCAGCATAATAATCAATCGATCCATCTGGCCCCGTGGTCTGTGTGTAATAGCTAATCTGGTAGGTATTTGATGTGGTTACCGCTTCAGCGACAAGGGACTCATCGTAACCCAGAGGATTTGAGGCCAAGGAGCTGAGAGGTGGGAGAATTTGCTTACCCAAGTCGGTGGTGGTGATGTAAGGCGGGCAGGTTTGCTCCACAGACACCACATCGACGCCGAGGAACTCGCAGGTTCCATCCGATTGAACGCTGCCGAGATACTCCACCATGAGGCGTCCAGTTCTGTTGTAGGCGTGGAGTTCGCTCGCTCCGTTAGTCTTTTCATACCAGAGGGTTCGCAATTCCGCCGTGCTATTTGAGCTTGCTGAGGAAGACGAGCCTGGGACCTGATATTCGCTATCCACGGTCTTGGGAAAGGCATCGTTGTAGATGGGATTAACGGTGAATATCTTACCTGCAGGTATCGAGACGCGCGGGCCGTTGAAGCTTTTTTCCGTCCAGTAAATCGTTCGTGCCTCGCCTTGTGTCGCAGAAGAGACGGCGAAAGATTCTTTCAGATACACATATTGATTTGTCGTGGAGTTCGGAACATTTGAGGACCAAATGATTTCGACCCGGCCGGATGAGCTGGCAAAGACTGCTCTCGCATGGGGACTGTAGTAGAACTCCACATCGTTAGTGGATGGTGCCGTGATGGAAGCGCCTGTCGCCGCATCGGTCGCATTGCTGCTTACCGCCTCGCCCGGAAGGAGCGGCTGAGCCCGCCAGTAGTCGGCGGGAGTCTGTATGACTGATCCGTTGCTGCTTGTGTAGCTCGTCGGCGGGGTAATCCGGTTGCCCAAATAATAACGCGGCACGCCAGAGGCAAAGGTCGCACCGATCGAGGAGCGGGTCAGAACTGTCGTTCCTTGTGTGTTTTTCGGATAAACGACCGTTCCATTCGCTATTCCATTGAAGCCCGAGGAACCTGTGCTCCCGACAAAATTCGCAAACTGCGGTCTAATCGTCGGGAACAAACCCGCATTTGTCGCGGTGCCATTTGGGCCGACAGGAAACAACCCGTTAGTGGACGTGACCCGATAGCTAAGGTGGTTATACACGCCGCTTTTCAAATCAAACTGGGCTTGGAGGGATACCCCTCCACCCAATATGATTAGGAAGATGGCTAATAAGCCCAGTCTTCCTCTCAGGCATGCCGATGAAATTCGGTTCATAGAAAAATGGCGCTTGGCGTTTTTTCCTTAATTGCCATTCGAAAGCCGCGCTTCGAGCTTCTCGAGACGAGATTCCAAT
>VFJO01000227.1 GCA_009886045.1 Verrucomicrobiota bacterium | reverse complement strand
TCCCCACGCGGGTGGGGACATCCCTGCGATCAGGGTTCCCCGGCCTCCCTTAACCGGGCCATCCCCACGCGGGTGGGGACATCTTTTTTGCAAGTTGGTTGCAATATGTCACTCTCGGGCCATCCCCACGCGGGTGGGGACATCCATCTCCATGCATTTCTTTTGGCCCCACTTTTCGGGCCATCCCCACGCGGGTGGGGACATCTTCGGCAGAGAAGTTGGAGTTAATGTCATCGTCGGGCCATCCCCACGCGGGTGGGGACATCTCTGCTGTGAGAGTGACTTATACGTTATTTTTTGTCGATTGGGTAAGTTTTGGAGGGGTGTTAGAAAGGGATATTTTGCGTGGGAATCCAGCTTTCAGCTATGAGTTGCAGGCCGCTGAGTTCGACATCGCGGCGGCCGGATTTACCTTCGGGGCCGATGCGTTCGATGATGTAGCCTTGGCAGTTTGGATAGGTTGAAATGGAGAGGAGGCCGAAATCCGGTGGGGCATTGCGTTTAATGAAGTCGAGGACTTTCCGGTGGCTGCGGGAGTTGAGAGTGCCGACGAAGACATTGGGGCGTGGTTCTGCGAACCATCTTTTGAGATGTCCTCGAATAGCGGGAGGAACATCATTGCCGACGAGGACTGTCATGCTTCGGAGTGGGGCTGCAGCGGGTGGGTCTCGGGTGGAGACACTTCTTCAAAGTCTTTGAAGAGGGCGATGAGGTCGTCGGGCATACGCTTGAGCATGCGGGTCTGCTCAACATTGCGCTTGAGGATTTTTCTCACGAGGGTGCCGTCGTCCTTGGGGTCGATGGATATGGCCTCGAAGGCGGCAGGCCAGGAGGTTTCGTGTTTGTAGAGGTCAGCGGCGTCGTAGATGAACGGGAGTGTGCCGGCTTGGTGGACAAAGCCGAGTTGTGGGATGAAGCCCATGGAGCAGCAGACGGCGGCGGTGAGGGCATAGTGGGAGGCGGTGGCTGCGGAGAGGGCACGGTTGATGTTGTCGGCGATGTTCCAGTTTGAGGCGTTGTAGTCGCGGCCTTTCCAAGTGACGCCGAATTTGCGGCCGAGATCCTCATAGATTTGTTTGACGCGACGGCCTTCCATGCCCCGGAGTTGGTTAATGGAAACGCCGCCTGTGGGGACATCGGAAAACCGGTGCCGGAACATTCGGCGGGCGACTTCGTTTTTTTTCTGTGGAGCTGCCCAAGCGGTGGCATGGATGCGAGCCATGGAGTTGTCGTGATTGGGAGTTATGCCGAAGGCATAGAAACGCAAACCATCTTCGCCGAGCCAGAGGAGGGGGCAGTTGCACTGGGCTGCGGCCTTTACCGCCGCATGGGTGATTGTGGTTCCGGGCCCAAGAATGATGGCGGAAATGGTAGCCACTGGCAGGGGGCAGATGAGGCCATTTGCAGAGACCCACTTGATGGAGGAGTCATCCACCTCGACCCGGCCGTGCTCGAGATAAATGGGAGTCCAACGGTCCTTGGCGGGAGCGAGTGTTTCCAGCGGTGGGCGTTCAAAGATAGGCATTAGGAAATCCTTCGAAGGCTCTCCGGCAGAGCAAACAGATCGAGCTTGGCGGAGTCGGGTCGCCACGCCACCCGACCATCATCAAGGAAGCGGGTAATGACGCCGCAGGTGGAACCGCGCAGCGTTTGAACGCGGTCACCGGGTTGGAGCGTTGCAGATTGGCAGAGCGACTCCACAATGGAAATCGTCGAGTTCCGGTCCAGAACACCGGCGACATAGTGGGCGGCGGCGGAGACGACTTCGCGTCGACGAATCGCGGGCAGATCGGCAAAAAGCGCGCTGCAAATCGTGCGGGCAATGTCTGCAAAAGTGTTGCCGTTGAAAAAGAGAAAAGGGGCTGCCCTGTGAAACTCACGAAGCAGGTCAAGTAGCTCTGTCAGGTTTTGGTCTTCACTCCGCTTTTCTTCCCAGCGGATTGAGCACGCTTTTCCAGCCTCTGAGTTAAAGCCGTGCTGCGCGCAACCTCTCTCACACGCTGCTCTATTGGCACGGACAACAAACTCCCAGCTCCAGTTTTTGAGAAAAGGGGCTCGGGTTTGTAACGGTGATTGTTCACCACCACCTCTTCCAGAAAATCCTTCTCTGTCAGGTGCTCCAGCAGATCCAGACGAAGTCTCATTCATTGAACAAACTTGGGGTGTCGAGGGAAATCAAGCGGGATTTTGCCTCGGGTGGGAAATATCCCGGCTCACAGGTCTGGAAAGAAACTCCCTGCGGCCAAAGGAAACAGGCTTGTCTTGCTGATACCAGGCGCCGTCGAGGGCGGCTTCGCGCCTGCCTTCACCTATTGCAAACGCAGCTTGATCCAAGCCGAGCAAGTTGGAGATTTTTTGAAGAGCCTCCTCTTGGCTTGGCGCGAGAGTGGGCAACAATGGAGCGGCGGGGATGCAACATTTGCGACCAAACCACACGCCCCATTTGGGATTCTCAAGAGCGGTGGCGCACTGCTCGAGGAGCGAGGTTGCACCTTCCAAAAGAACGATGAAGCGCGTGTCGGTGAGATAGGTGCGGTGTGTGATGACGGCGTGCGCAGAAACCTTGCCATCTGCCGTTCTAACTATGTGCATTTTTTCAAAATTATCTTTCCGGTCATAACCTCCCCCAACGGTATGAAAGTCGGAGAGGCGCTGCGCAGACCTCTTATGTTGCTTGGGAGCGTGGAGGACAGTCATTTTTAAATCCGCAAGAGGCGCTATGGCCTCATCCTCGTCTGGTGCGTGCTTATCGATGCCCAGCGCGGCCGCGAGGACGCCCGTGACGCCGCTTTTGGTTGGAAACGATTCCGACTCGCGGTGCTGGTAGCGTGATGCGACTCCCCACGACTGCATGGGCGCATCGATTTGGAAGGCGAGGAAGCTATTGAACATGGCTAGTGAGGTTTTCGAGGAAGGAGTTGATTCCAACCTCGGAGAGCCAGATTTCATTTTGCTGAATGGCCCAAGTCGTTGTCAGCTTCTCAAGCTCGGCTTTCATGGCTTCCAGAGATGCTGCGTTGAGTCCGCCGCCAGAGGCCCGGACTGGAGTCTCAAACGCATTCACGAGCTGAATGGGTTGGCCTTTTTCCTTCACGATGCCGAGGACTTCAAAGGGAAGAGTGGCGGCATTCATGGAGTTTTTTCGCGCGCCGGGAACGGCGGTCAATACGGCTTGAATGAATGTGGCAAGAATGGCACGACGCTCTTCGCTGGTCAGTTTGCCGAGATGGGTATCTGTTGTCAGCAGGTCGAGATTGATTGCTGCATAGCGGTAGTAGGTGGCGGAGGTGAATTCCAAGGTCCCCATCATCCCCGCGCCGGCATCTTCTGCGTCGGTTTTACGGTCATCCACCGCTGTGAAAAAATCAATTTCGTTGGATGCCTTGTGGGTCGAGAGGGCATGGGAAAACATGGCTGCTCCCTCAACATTGAGCGTGGCATCATTGGCAATCATCCTGCCGAATAGGGCAATATCGGCGGCATCAAGGCGCTGGGCATTTTTTGCTGCTTTCTTGAGGTCTTCACCACCCGCAATCGCTTTTGCGATGTCGCGAATTTCCGAAGGTGAGAGATAGACGGCCGTTGTGACTTGGGCCTCATTTTTGGAATCGATTTTGCTGAAAAGTTCGCAAATGGCTTTTGCGCTTTCGGCAGATTTGGCGGAGTCCATGCCCTCAGCTTGCAAAGCCTCAATAAACGAGTCTCTGAGGAGTCGACTACGAATTCCGGAGAAGGATGGGGAGTCTTCGGAGGATGCCAACCTCGCTGCTCGCTTCAAGCATTGGCTGGAGAGACGGGCGCGCTGCACGCCACCAAAGACGGCTGATTTTGGTGAGCCGACATCGTCACGGTTGAGGCATGAGACGGGGAATGATTGGAGGATATGGAGTTCGATGAGTTTCATGATGTGTTTGATTTTTGGGATTTAAGGTGTTTGGTTTAGTTTATATGAGTGCTGCGGATGTGATGGTTTTGGTTCGGAGTCTGCCTGCGGAAGAGGTTATCGATCTCGGGCGTATGGTGGACGAGTGGACAGCCGACATGGTGGATCAGAAATTTGAAGTGGCGGTGAATGACGGCGTTTTTGATGCCATGGCGGCGGATGCGCTTCGGGAATTTCAGGCTGGAGCCACGGTGCCATTGAATGAAGTCCTCGACGACGCTCACATTTCGTAAGCAATTCGCCACGCTGCCTGCTTCCCTGCGTGTTCAAGCGCGGAAGCAGTTCCGCCTTTGGCTGGAGAACCCGTTCCACCCCTCGCTCCATTTCAAGCCTGTGGGGCGCTACTGGTCGGCGCGGGTGAGTCGCGAAGTCCGCGTCCTTGGCGTACGCCAAAACGATGTGGTGATATGGTTTTTTATCGGAGCTTTTTGCAAAACCCGCTAAAGAGCGGCATTTTTGTCTTTCACCCGTTGTGTGGTGGTTGTGGGTTTAGGGTTCAGTCTGACAAGGTGGAGTTCGTTGCGATCCAATAACTCCCACGACATTTCTTCCCCGGGTGAG
>VFJO01000150.1 GCA_009886045.1 Verrucomicrobiota bacterium | reverse complement strand
GAACTTCGACGGCACGCCCGACCAATGCCAGGGCTCGGTGACCCTGATCGCCCTGCAGCGTATGCTCATGCAGTGCGACGGCGAAACGATCCGCCTCATCCCTGCCTGGCCGAAAGACTGGAGCGCCAACTTCAAACTCCACGCTCCGAAAAACACCACCGTCGAAGGCCGCGTGGAGAACGGCAAGATCATCGACCTGAAAGTGACCCCCGAATCCCGCCGAAAGGATGTCGTTGTCGGAATCCAATAAAACAATCAGCTTCGGCTGATGGAGCAACACTCCGAAGTCGTCCAGAGAGGACAAACACAAAACCGTTTCTTAAAATGAAAGACTCCCAAATCACTAAAATAAAGGCCATCGTGTATCTGGCGGCTATTGCCCTTTCCGGACAGGTCATGGCGCTCGACCTGTATGTGAGCCCAGCGGGCCAGGACACGAATCCCGGCACGGAGGGCGCGCCACTCGCCACGCTCGCGGCAGCGCGCGATGCCGCCAAAAAAGTGGTCGGCAAAGAAGCGGTCACCATTCATGTCGGAGACGGGATTTACCATCTGCCGGAAACGCTCGTGCTCACCCCGGCGGACTCCGGCAGCGCGAAGTTTCCTGTCGTTTACCGCGCGGTGAACGAAGGCCGTGCCGTCCTGAGTGGTGGCTCGGAACTCAAGCTGGATTGGAAGCCCACCCGCGACGGCATCTTCCAAGCCGCGACGCCGCAGGGTCTGCAGATCGACCAGCTTTTCATCAACGGCAAGGCCCAACGCATGGCCCGCTACCCGAATTTCGATGCCTCGAAAAAAACCGACGCGTACCAAGGTTACTCGGCGGATGCGTTTTCCAAGGAGCGCGCGGCGAAGTGGGCAGATCCGACGGGTGGTTTCATCCACGCCATGCACACCTCCCGATGGGGCGGCTACCACTACCTCATCACTGGCAAGGATGCTGAAGGGAATGTGACCTACGAGGGCGGATGGCAGAACAACCGCCAGATGGGGATGCACAAGGATTTTCGCATGGTGGAAAATATCTTCGAGGAACTCGATGCCCCCGGTGAGTGGTTCCACGACGGCAAGACCTCCACGCTGTATTTCCTACCCGCTCAAGGAACCGACCTAGCTGCGGCGAAAGTGGAAGTCGTCCGCCTGCGGCACTTGGTGGAATTTGCCGGCACGCTGGAGAAGCCCGTCAAACACATCACGCTTCAAGGCTTCGCTGTGCGGCACGCGGCTCGCACCTTCATGGATTGCAAGGAGCCGCTTCTGCGCTCGGATTGGACGATCTACCGTGGTGGGGCGTTCCTGCTCACCGGCACGGAGGATATCGACATCCGTGATTGCGAGTTCGACCAGGTCGGCGGCAATGCCATTTTCGTGAACAACTACAACCGGCGTGTCTTGATCAAGGGCTGCCACATCCACGACACCGGAGCCAGCGGTGTGTGTTTCGTGGGTGATCCCGCCGCCGTACGCGATCCGCTTTTCGAATACAACCAGTCCCAAGACCTCACCAAAGTCGATCCCGTGCCCGGCCCGAGGAGCAACAATTACCCCGCCGATTCGACCGTGGAGGATTGCCTCATCCACGGCATCGGCCGCGTCGAGCGTCAACCGGCCGCAGTGCAGATTTCGATGTCCAAGGGAATCACCGTGCGCGACTGCTCGATCTACGACTGCGCCCGCTCAGGCATCAACATCAGCGAGGGAACCTGGGGCGGACATCTCATCGAGGGCTGCGATGTGTTCGATACCGTTCTCGAGACTCACGACCACGGGTCGTTCAATTCCTGGGGACGCGACCGCTTTTGGGACAAGAGCTGCCCGAAGACGGAAAAGGCCGTGGATCTCAATCCCGACCTGCCTTTTCTTGATGCCGTCACGCCGACCGTTATCCGCAACAGCCGCTGGCGCTGCGACCATGGTTGGGATGTCGACCTCGACGACGGATCCACCAACTACGAAATCTACAACAATGTGTTTCTCACAGGCGGGCTCAAGCTGCGCGAGGGCTACCGCCGCATCGTTACGAACAACATCGGCTACAACAGCGCCGCTTGCCCGCATGTTTGGTACAAGGGCAGCCAGGATTCCCTGAAGAATAACATCTGGATGACCGCCTACAGGCCGGCCCGCATGCCCAAAGACAAGTGGGGTGGAACGAGTGACAAAAACCTGTTCGTCGCCGATTTCGCCTTGAAGGAGGCTCATGACAAAGGGTGGGACGCAAACTCGCTCGTCGGTGATCCGATGTTCATCGACCCCGCCAAAGGCGACTTCCGTGTGCGCGAGGATTCCCCGGCTTTGAAACTGGGATTCAAAAATTTCCCGATGGACCGCTTTGGCGTCAAAAAAACCTCGCTCAAAGCTATCGCCCGCACGCCGGAAATCCCGCCCATGAAAGCGGAGACAAAGAAACGCGGACCCGCCACCGGGGAATGGCTCGGAGCGCGCTTCCAGGAACTCGGCAGCGGAGGCTTCTCCGCCTACGGCATCGCCAAAGACGCCGGCGGTGTGGCAATCATCGAGGTGCCGGAGGGCTGCGCCGCTGCCCGCGCGGGATTGAAGGCCGGTGACCTCGTGCTGCAAATCGACGGGAATCGTGTGTCGAAAATCGGGCAAATCCGCAAGCTCGCCGAACAGGCGGACACCCGTTCGCTCACGCTGAAAATCGTGCGCGACCAGTTGCCCATGACATTGAGCATCCAGCCATGAGCCAAGCAGATTCATCGCGGAGATTGCCGATCCCGTGTTGCAGGGCAGGGGGGGGGCTTCTCTTCGAACCGCGAGTCACACCTAAGCATAGAATAAAAGTGCGATAGACGAGAGGACAATGGCCAGTTAATCGTCATCGTTCATGCACTGCGTCCACCCTCAATCGCACCATTTCCGTTGGCTTCCATCGTGCCGTGCGACTTGGACAAGCCTCTTCATTTGGATCTCCCTTTTGCACATAAAAACATGAGATTCATCTTCACGTTTTTTATGCTAGCCGCTTTTGCTGTTCAAGGTTCCCCGGCTGCCGACCCCGCTCAACCGGCCTTGCGCGATGAAGTTTGCCTGAACGGAACCTGGGACCTCGAATTGGAAGGGATCGAAAAACCGGTGCAGGTGCGCGTGCCGGGTTCGTTCGCGGGGCAGAACCAGCTCTGGGGAAAAGAGCACTGGGATGTCTGGGACTACCCCGACGACTGGGCCAAACGACCGGCTACCTATGTGCGCTCGATCGAAGTCCCTGAAAATCTCGGCAACCGCCGCGTCTTGGTTCATATCGGCGGTGTCCGCCATGTCGGGAAAGTCTCAGTGAACGGCAAGGAGGTCGGCAATTGGTGGGATTCCTATGTACCGTTTGAATTCGACATCACCGATGCGGTGAAGCCAGGCACGAATGAACTTCGTGTCCATGTGTCCAATGCCAAAAATTGCGGGCTTTTCGAGGACTACAACGAGCGTCGCCGTGGCATCTATCGGGATGTGTTTTTGAAGTTCGTCCCGGAGGTGCGTGTCACTCCCGATGTCTTTGTCAAAACCTCGGTGAAGCGCGGCGAGATCGCCTGCGATGTGCCGGTGCGCAATGATAGTGCGAAAGAGCAAACGGTCGGCCTGCGGTTCCAAGTGGTGGAAAAGGACGGCAAGGTTGTGAAATCCTGGGACTCTCCGGAGAAGCTGACGATTGCCCCCGGCGCAGAGAAAACGCTGACTACTGTGGAGCCTTGGAGCGACGCGCATCTGTGGTCGATCGACGATCCGCATCTCTATTTCCTGGAAAGCGAAGTGGTAGGGAACAAGGGCGAGGTTCTCGACCGGCACCGCCAGAGATTTGGCTTTCGCGAGATCACTTGGAAGGGACCTCATCTCTACCTGAATGGAAACGAGATTTTCCTGCGCGGAAACGGCGATCACCCGCAGGGCGACCTGCAAGGAGGCAAGGAATACAGCGAGGCCTGGATTCGCCAACTCAAGAGCCAAGGTGTGGAACTCATGCGCTTGCACGACCTGCCCCGCCACAAGGAAATCTACAATGCGGCGGACGAGATGGGATTTCTCCTGATCTCCGAGGCCTGCCACCATTTCCGCTTGCCGCCGGATGATGTCGCGAAGGCCCACATGGAGCACCTGGTGAAGTGGCTGCGCAACCATCCGTCGGTGATGATGTGGTCGGTCGCGAACGAGCTTCATTGGCGCAATTTTCCCGAGCCGGTTTTCTTGATCGAGCTCTGCCACCGGCTCGATCCCACACGCCCGGCGTTCAACAGCGATTTCTGCGAGTGGAGTCGCCACGGAGATGTCCTGGCCAAGCACTACGACGCCACGGCCGTGTGGACGGACTGGGAGAAATACGGCCCCGACAAGGCGATGGTTTGGGACGAAATCGGCAATGTCTGGCAACAAGACCGCCCGCTGAAAACTGGTCCCGCCGGCTATGAAATCTCCTCGCAGGATGTGGCTACCGGCATCTGGCGCGATGGCTGGGAGCAACTCCGCAACGACATCCTCCTTTTCGCGGATGGCAAGGAAATGAATGGGCAGCTCTACCGGGTGAATCTCTACGCGCCTTGGGAATTCAGCTATGTCTTTTTCCGCCACCAGCCGTTCAACAATATGCAGCGGCTCCAGCTCAACCATGGCGACACTACCGGCCTGCCCGGCATCAAGCCGGACTTCATCGAGCCCTGCGCCACGACCATCAATGTGTGGGATCCCACGCTGCCCGAGAGCCAGCCGAATCCAGGCCTGTATTGTTTCGATGAGTTCCTGAAGCGTGTCCGCTTTCCGGATGATCCCAAGGAACGCACCTGGTTTTCGGGTGAAAAGATCGCGCGCACGGGTCGTCTTTTTTACGAAGACCACCGCCCAGCCGACGAGGTGGAGTTCCGCGTGGAAACTCCCGACGGGAAAGTGCTGACATCCGCCAAGCGCGTCGTCTCCCTCAAGGCCGGCGAGTATGTGCCGGTGTTCGAATCCGCGTGGACATTGCCCAGCGTCGAGACCGCCACGCCGGTGCGTCTGGTGCGTCAATTTTCTAACAAGGGGGCCACGGGATACCGCCAGGTCAGCGAGGCGAAAATTTTCCCGCGATTCCAAAAGCCCGATCTCGCCAAGAAGAAGATCGCGGTGGTTGGCGAGCCACTCCAGAAGCTGCTTGGCGGCGCGGGTGTGCCTCTCGAGAAGGCCTCTGTCATCGTGGCTGAGGCCTTCGATTCGGCTTGGGAACCTCTCGTGGAAAAGGGTGCGCGGGTTTTGGTGCAACCGGTTGGTCCCGGAAAAAGCTCCGGGGTGATGAGCCACCTCTCCATCCTGCCTGCCGGAGACCAATCGAAATTCCAAGGCTCCGTCACCGGGCATCGCCTGCCCGACGGCTTGACCCTTCGCCACGGCACTCCGGGGAACGAGACGACAAGCCTCGGCAGCAAAAAATATCTCCTTGAGAGCCCGCTCCCCGGCTCCTGGACGGCTTTCGAATTCGATGGCGTGTTGGATTTTTCGTCCGCCGGCCGCGTTTTGATGAGCTTCGGGCTGTGGAAAAATCCCGGGCCGGACGGCTACGCCAAGCAATGGGAGAATGCCGGCGGTGCACCATTTTATAAAAAATCCGTGCGGCTTGTGTTGGAGGATGCTTCCGGAAATTGGTTCGTCTCCGACAAGAAGGATGCGCTTGCGATCGAACGCCCGAAGCCGACGCCATTCAAGGGCACGCTGGCCTTCGATTGCCTGAAAATGTCTTGGCGGCCTGCCCGTCTCGAGCCAACCGGCCTGATCGAAACAGGTGGGGATGCGAAGCCCGATATGTCGCAAATCTCGGGTGTCGGATTCGTGTTCGACGAAACTAACCCTGGCGCGGAGATGCAATTTGAAGGCCTCGACCTCGCTGGTGGTGCCGGCCCTGCCGTGTTTGTTCAACCGGGTGGAGTGGCCCACCGCCTGCTCGACGGGCTTGGGCAGGAGGATTTCTCGTTCTGGCGCGGGGGTAGTTCGTCGTCGCGACTGGATTTGCCCGCTGGCCGCAATGCCCGACGCATCCTTTTTGGAAACAAGGACGGGCTCGGCTCGGCCTTGCAGGAAGTGTTCCTTGGTCGCGGAGTGGTGCTCGAGAGCGCCTTGAAACTCGACGACCTGAGGGAGCCCGCCGCCGGATTCCTTCTCGATCGCATGATTGATTATCTGGGTGAATACCAGCCCGCCGAAAGCACTCGCCCCCTCGTTGTTGTTGGAGACAATGACCTCTTGAAGTGGCTCCAGAATCTCGGCGCGGACGCCCGCGCCGCAAAGCCTGGCGAGTCCTTCGCTGCCGAGGAGATCGTCGTTGTCGATGCCCGTTCGGCGAAATCTTTTGAAGGAACTGAATCCGCTCTCGCCGCCCATTTGAAGGCGGGTGGCACCGTGGTCTTCTCGCAAGTGACGCCCGAAACAATCGGCACCGTGGCAAAGCTCGTTGGCAAGCCCTTGCGACTCACTGATCCCTTCTTCGGTCAGCGCGCCTATTGCATCAAGGCCCCAGTCTCCTGGACCAGGATTGATACCCCCCGCCAGTGGGTTGACTACTACGACGGCGTCCTTGTTCCCTATCCCTTCGAGCCGAATTACAGCCCGCTCCTGGCCGGCATGGCAAACATTGACCTCGAGTGGAATGGAAAGCCGATGTTCACAAACGGCATCGAGATCGAAGGGATGAATCCCGTCTCGCCGGGCAAAGATCACCAAGTCCTCCTCAACAACTGGCACATCGGCTCCGAGTCCACCAACAACCTTTACGGAGAAATGCTCAACGGGGTGCGCGACCTGCGCCAGAACACCTGGTTCGTCAACCGCGACCCCGTGTTGCTGGAGGTCTCCGCAAATGGAGGCCGTGCCTTGATTTCGCAGCTCGACCTGCCCGCTGGGGGAGAAAAATCCAGTCGTGTCATGCAGACCCTGCTCACGAACCTCGGTGTCCCATTTGGCGGCGCGTCGCCGATGCCTGCGGAGAAAGCCTATGCCGCCGGCGGCCGCGAGGATCAACTCAAGAGGCTCGCCGCCCACGATGCCCAAATCGCTCCGGCCAAGCGCCAATTCTATGGCACTCCAAATCCTATCCCCGACTTCCTCGTCGGCACGAATGTCAGTGGAACCAAAACAGCCGTCGAGCTCCCTCTCATGGGCTTCTTTGGAGATTCTGTCACACTCGGACTCGCCGGGCCTTTAACCCAAAAGCTCAAAGAGGTCGTGCGGATGGACAAGCCCGGCGTGTTGAGCCGTTCCAGTCTTGCAGCAGGGGAGGCAAAGGCCGCCATCGGCGACAGGAAATACTCCCGCGTGGTGTTCACACTCGGAGAGTCCGATCTGGATTCACAAATCTCCGACGCGGACTTCCTCAAAAATCTTGAGGCGTTGTGGAAGACGCTCGCCGCTTCGTCCGAAAAGCTCTACTGGACTCCCATTCCTTCGGCAGCCCACCCCGGCGACGCCAAGCGTGCCGACAGGGCGAAGCATCTCAACAAAATTTCGGAGCAGTTTTTCGAGGGTAAGGATGTTTACAAGGTTCCCTTCATTTACACAAAGGTTGCAGAACTTCCTCCATGCTATATCTCGGGTCAGAGCCAAACCTTCCAACCCTCCGAAGCGCACGCGATCGCCGATCGCTTGGGCGAGGCTGTGATATCCTTCGGAGCCCAGTAACCCACAGCCACGCTCCGATTTCCCCCCCGATCCAACAAAAAAGCTCCCCCCAAAAACAATTAACGACACACCCCTACTAACCATGAAAAAAGATACCACAAACACAGGGTTCGTATTGCTGATCAGTCTCGTAGCCACGATCGGCGGATTTTTGTTTGGCTTCGACAGCGGGGTCATCAACGGAACAGTCGACGGTCTCCAGAAAGCGTTCAACTCGGACAGTGTCGGAACCGGCTTCAATGTTGCCTCGATGCTTCTGGGATGTGCCGTCGGCGCGTTCTTCGCCGGAACACTGGCTGATAAAATTGGCCGCCGAGCGATCCTTATCATCTCGGCGGTTTTCTTCATTGTGAGCGCCTGGGGATCCGGCATCGCGACTGGTTCCTTCGAATTCATCATCTACCGGGTGATCGGCGGTTTTGCGGTCGGTGCCGCCAGTGTGATTGCACCGGCTTATATCAGCGAGGTTTCACCAGCGAAATATCGGGGAATGCTCACCTCGATTCAGCAGATCGGCATCATTTCCGGACTCTTTTGCGCCTTCTTGAGCAACTATCTCATAGCCGGAAGCGTCGGTGGCTCCACGCAAATGTTCGCCTGGGGCTACGAGGCCTGGCGCTGGATGTTCTGGGTCGAATTGGCTCCTGCGTTTCTTTTCCTGTTCGCCCTTTTTGTCATTCCTGAAAGCCCTCGCTTCCTCGTGGCCAGCGGTAAAAACGACAAGGCTCTCCAAGTTCTGGGCCGCCTGATGGGTGATAGCGCCCAAGAAAAACTCGGCGAAATCCAGGCCTCGCTGGCCGGCAATCACCACCGTCCCCGACTCAGCGACATCCTCGACCCGAAGCTCGGCATCCGCCCAATCGTCTGGGTTGGCGTATGGCTTGCCGCCCTCCAACAACTCGTGGGTATCAATGTCGTGTTCTACTACGGCGCGGTGCTGTGGCAGGCGGCCGGATTCACCGAGGCGCACGCCCTTCTGATCAATGTCGTGAGCGGTGGCGTGAGTATCGCAGCCTGCCTGGTGGCGACATTTCTTGTAGACCGCATCGGCCGCAAGCCGCTCTTGATGGTGGGATCGATCGGCATGGCTGTCACCTTGGGAACCATGGCTGTGGTGTTCTCGATGGGCGCTCTCGGGGCAAATGGCAATCTCAAACTCGGCGACAATGCTGGTCTCGTCGCCCTCATCGCGGCGAACCTGTATGTGATTTTCTTCAACGCCTCTTGGGGCCCCGTGATGTGGGTCATGCTGGGCGAGATGTTCCCGAACCAAATCCGCGGCTCGGGCCTCGCCGTCAGCGGCCTCTCCCAGTGGGTTACCAATTTCGGCATCACAATGATGTTTCCGATCATGCTTACCAGCATCGGCCTCGGCGGAGCCTATGGCATTTATGCCTTTTTTGCCTTTATCTCGGCATTTTTTGTCATCAAATATACCCGCGAAACCAAGGGGCTTGAACTCGAAGATATGGAGGGCTGACCTCAGTCCGATCCTTTGTAATCCCATGAATAAAACATCCCTGCTTGTTGCTGCGGCATGCGCGGCGATTTCCGCGGTCCATCCGTGTGTGGCCGCCGAATCCGCTAAATCCGCCAAGCCAAACATCCTTTTCATCCTTACCGACGACCAAGGCTACGGGGACTGGAGCATCAATGGTCACCCGTTGCTGAAGACGCCGAATGTGGACCGGTTGGCAAAGGAAAGCGTGAGGTTGGAGAACTTCTATGTCAGCCCCTCGTGCTCGCCCACACGGGCCGCCTTGATGACCGGCATGCATGAGTTCCGGAACGGTGTGACCCACACGCAAGTGCCCCGCGAGGAACTCTGGAAAGGGGCGACCACCCTGCCGGAGTTGCTCTCTACGGCGGGATACCGCAACGGATGGATCGGCAAATGGCACCTCAGCAACAAAAAGGGCTTTAACCCCGAGGAAAGGGGGTTCGATTGGTGCTCGACGAACGCCGACGGCCCCCGCGAGCACTTCGACCCCGTGATGGTGCGCAACGGAAAAAAGTCGAAGGCCTCGGGCTACCGCGAGGATGTTTACTTCAACGACGCTATGGATTTCATCGGGGAAACCAAGGACAAGCCCTGGTTCCTCGGCCTCTCCACCTACTCACCGCACGATCCGCTCGATGCACCCGAAGAGTTCGTCGCGCCCTTCAGGGGCAAGGTTTCCGAGGAGGAGGCCAAGTATCTCGGGATGGTTGCCAACCTCGATTACAACATCGGGCGCCTCATGGCGTTTCTCAAAGAAAAGAATCTCGATGATAATACCATCGTCATTCTCATGTCCGACAACGGCCAGACCTGGGGGCTGGATATCTACAACGCCAACATGCGCGGATGCAAAGCCACCGCCTGGGAGGGGGGGTCTCGCACCTTTTCCTACTGGCGCTGGAGCAGCCACTGGCCCGCGCACAAAGTGGACAACCTCACCGCGCATCTGGATTTCCTGCCGACCCTCTGTGCGGTCGCCGGCGTGAAAATCCCTGCCGAACTCGAGTCGAAACTCGAGGGCTTCAATCTCCTGCCGGTCCTCGAGTCAAAAAGCCCGATCGCCTGGCACGACGACCGCATACTTTACCACCATGTCGCCCGCTGGCCCGGAGGCATGGCGGCCGACCACAAATATGCCATGGCCGGCGTGCGCCAAGGGAACTACCTGCTCGTGAGCAGTCGTCCCTGTGAAAACCCGAAATGCAATTTGGATTCCCACGGCGACCAATGCGAAACCCTCCGTGGCGTGGAAGTCGGTAGCAAGTTCGCGACCTATACCAAGGAAAATGCCCAATTCCATTGGGGCGTGACCCCTGCTGGCCATTGGGCCCTCTACGATGTAAAAAAAGACCCCGGTTGCCAGAACGATCTGGCGGCTTCCCAGTCGCAGCGCGCCAAAAAAATGGCGGCGGCCTATGACACTTGGTGGGACGACATTTACCCAGTCATGGTCGAGCGCGGCGGGGATCGCGTGATCGTCTGGAGCAAGTATTTCACCAATCCGAAAGAAACCGAGAAACCAAAACAATAAACACCAACAACAAACCGCAGAACAAAACAATCCACCCAATAAAACCATGAGCACTGAATACTTCCCCGGCATCCCGAAAATCACCTTCGAAGGGCCGAAATCCAAAAATCCCTTCGCCTTCAAACAATACAATCCCAATGAACTCGTCGAGGGCAAGACGATGCGCGACCACCTGCGCTTCGCCGCCGCCTACTGGCATGTCATGCGCAACCCGCTCGCCGATCCCTTTGGCGGTGGCACGGCTCTCATGCCGTGGGACGACGGATCGAACTCCGTTCCCAACGCCCAGAAGCGCGTGCGCGTCTTCTTTGAATTCCTCGAGAAGATCGACATCGACTTCTACTGCTTCCACGACCGCGATGTATCCCCCGAACTCGAGACACTCGCCGAGTCGAATGCCGCGCTCGACGCTGTCGCCGGCACGCTTGCCGAGGAGCAGCAACGCACCGGCAAGAAGCTCCTCTGGGGCACCGCCTGCCTCTTTGCGCATCCGCGCTACGCCCAAGGTGGCGCCACCTCGCCGAGCCTGCCCGTTTACGCCTATGCCGCCGCGCAGGTTAAAAAAGCCATCTCCGTAACCAAACAACTCGGCGGTGAAGGCTATGTTTTCTGGGGTGGCCGCGAAGGCTATTCCTCGCTCTGGAACACCGACATGAAGCACGAGCTCGATCAGCTCGCCGCCTTCTTCCATATGGCCGTGTCTTGGAAAAAAGAAATCGGTTTCGACGGCCCGTTCTGGATCGAGCCCAAGCCCCGCGAACCCTCCACTCACCAATACGACTCGGACTCCGCCGCTTGCCTGAACTTCCTGCGCGAATACGGCCTGCTCGATGAGTTTGCCCTCAACATCGAAACCAACCACGCCACCCTCGCCGGCCACACCATGCGGCACGAACTCACCGTGGCCGCCAATGCCGGCAAACTCGGTTCGGTGGATGCCAACCGTGGCGATGAACTCATCGGCTGGGATACCGACCAGTTCCCGACCGATATCCGCCTCGCCACCGAGGTCATGCTCGTCATTCTCGGTATGGGTGGACTCACCAAGGGCGGGTTGAACTTCGACGCCAAGCGTCGCCGCGAATCCCACGAACCAGTCGACCTCTTCCACGCGCACATCGGCGGCATGGACGCCTTCGCACGAGGACTCAAGATCGCTGCTGCAATTCGTGAGGATGGTCGCATCGAAGAATTCGTGAAGACCCGCTACTCGAGCTGGGATTCTGACCTCGGCAAAAAAGTCCTTGGGGGCAAGACATCATTTACCGAGTTGGAGAAGGTCGCGCTCGCGCAACCCTCGCCGTCCCTCGCCAGCGGTGGCCAGGAATATCTCGAAAACATCGTCAACGAACTCCAGTGATCACGCTTGGCATCGATTGCGGCACGCAGAGCCTGAAAACCGTCGCCCTCGACGGTGACTCGGGGAAAATCGTGGCCTCCGCCAGCAAGGCCTATGGACTCATCGAAGGCCTCCCTGCCGGCCATGCCGAGCAGGATCCCTCCATCTGGTGGGATGCCTTGTGCGAGACCGTCGGCAAGGTCCTCACCGATCTCGGATCCAGAAAATCCGAGGTTGGTGGGGTCGGTGTCTCCGGCCAACAACACGGCTTCGTGCCGCTCGATGCCAACTTCGAGGTCATCCGCCCGGCCAAGCTCTGGTGCGATACTTCGACCACCCCGCAATGCGAGGAAATTCGTACCGCACTCGGCGGGCGTGAAAAAACAATCGCATTTGCGGGAAACGACATCCTGCCGGGATTCACCGCTCCAAAGATTCTTTGGCTCAAACAAAACGAGCCCGCGAATTTTGCCCGCCTCGCCCATGTCGCCCTGCCACATGACTTCCTCAATCTCAAGCTCACCGGTGCGCTTGGTATGGAATTCGGCGACGCCTCGGGAACGGCGTTGATGGATGTTCGCGCCCGCACTTGGTGCCGGAAGGTCTGCGATGCCATCGATTCACGCCTGATGGAAATGCTCCCGCCGATTCGCTCCTCGCTGGAGCCCGCAGGAACGCTCCTGCCCGCGCTGGCTGCGGATTGGGGGCTTTCTCCTCAGATTGTTGTAAGCGGCGGGGGAGGCGACAACATGATGGCCGCCATCGGCACGGCAAACACCAGCCCGGGCGTTGTGACAGCCAGCCTCGGAACCAGCGGAACCATTTTCGCCTGCGCCGACAAGCCTGTTATCGACCCACAAGGCGAGATCGCCGCGTTCTGTGACAGTGCCGACCATTGGATGCCGCTCCTCTGCACCATGAATGTCACGGTGGCCACCGAGGCGTTCCGCAATCTCTTCGGTTGGGACCACAGCCGCATGGACGCGGAAATCTCCAGCGTGCCGCCAGGGGCCGACGGGCTCCTCTTCCTGCCCTACCTACAAGGCGAGCGCACGCCGAACCTGCCCGACGGCTGCGGTGTCCTCCACGGCATGACGACTTCAAACATCACACCCGCCCACTTCGCCCGCGCGGCGATGGAAGGCGTGACCCTCGGCATGGCCTACGGTCTGCGTCGCATGGAAGCCCTCGGCCTCAAACCCTCGGAAATCCGTCTCACTGGTGGTGGCAGTCAAAGCCCGGTCTGGTGCCAAATCCTCGCCGATGTCCTCGGTTACCCTGTGGTTACCATGGAGAGCGCTGAAGGTGCCGCGCTCGGTGCCGCCATCCAAGCCCTGCAGGCGGCCACGCCGGGGTCCTCGCTTGCCGCCCTCGCCGCGCACTGCAGCCCAGTGCGCCAAGGCAGCCGCCTCGAGCCAAAGCGTTCCGATTTTTACGCCGACTTGCTGGAACGCCAAAACGCTCTTCGCGAAAAAACCATGCCTCGCCACTGAGTCGCCCATGACCAAAGTGATATGAAAGTCGCCTGCTTTTCCTCCCTTCTTGCCTGTGTGGCATGCCTGTCGTTCGGCTTGCCAGCTCCTGGGCATGCCGCTGAATCCGACTTGCCCTTCCGCGATCCGGACCTGCCTGTCGCGAAGCGCGTGGAGGATTTGATCGGCCGCTTCACCGTAGAGGAAAAAATCTCCCAGTTGATGATGGCGAGCCCTGCGATTCCTCGCCTCGACATCCCCGCGTATGATTGGTGGAACGAGGCGCTGCACGGCGTGGCGCGAAATGGCATTGCCACGGTATTCCCTCAGGCCATCGGTTTCGCCGCGACCTGGAATCCCGAACTCATCCAACGCATGGCCGACGCCATTTCCACGGAGGCACGCGCCAAGAACAACGAGGCCATTGCCAAAAAAGGTGGCGGTTCCAAGCGATATGCGGGGCTGACCATCTGGTCTCCCAATATCAATATTTTCCGTGATCCACGCTGGGGGCGCGGACAGGAGACCTACGGCGAAGATCCGTTTCTGACGGGACGCTACGGGGTGGCCTTCGTGCGCGGCTTGCAAGGAAACGACCCGAGTTATTTGAAGACCGTGGCGACGATTAAGCACTTCGCTGTGCACAGCGGGCCGGAACCGGAGCGCCACGAATTCGACGCTGTCGTGTCTGACCGCGATTTGCGCGAGACCTATCTACCGGCCTTTGAGGTTGGCATCCGCGAGGGCGATGCCAAATCGTTGATGAGTGCCTACAACGCCGTGAATGGCATTCCCGCCTCGGGGAACAAAATGTTGCTCACGGACATCCTCCGCGATGAGTGGGGCTTTCGCGGTGCGGTGGTCGGCGATGTTGATAGCGTTGCGGACATCTGGAAGCCCGCAGCCCATGCTTATGTCAAGGACGCGGCCGAGGCGAGCGCCATGGCCATCAAGGCCGGAAACGACCTCTGCAGCGGCATAACATACAAGGCGCTGCCGGACGCGCTGAAGCGTGGATTGATCACCGAGAAGGAACTCGATGAGGCGCTGCGCCGGTTGTTCGTTTTGCGTTTCCAGTTGGGGCAATTCGATCCCGCCTCGCGTGTTCCCTACCGGAGTATTCCCATTTCGGAAAACGATTCGCCAGCGCATGACCAACTGGCGCTTGAAGTCGCGCAGCAGAGTCTCGTTTTGCTGAAAAACGACGGCACGCTGCCATGGAATCCCAAGGACTTGAAAACCGTGGCCGTGATCGGGCCAACGGGTGATGAAGCAGCTGCCCTGCTTGGCAATTACAACGGCACACCCAGCCGAGAGGTGACGCTGGCTCAAGGCATCAAAGCCAAATTGGAACCGCTGGGTGTAAAAGTTTTAACGGATTGCTCCCTCCCGTTGGTCAAAGGGTATCGCATCAACGGTCAACCATTGCCGGAGGGTGTCTTGTTTACGGATGCCTCCCACAGCGAACAGGGAATGAAAGGCGAAGTATTCAATAACAGGGAATTCCAAGGCGAACCGATCGCGACTCGAACGGACAAGAAGATCGACCTTCTCTGGCACGACATGTATCCCGTCCCCGAAATTCCCTCCCGCGATGCCTCGGTTCGCTGGAGTGGGGTTTTGGTTCCGCAAAAATCGGGCGAGTATATCCTGAGCCTCGCCGTCGAAGGCAGGGTGCGCCTGTTCGTGGATGACAAGCTGGTCATCAACGGGATGAGCAAGCCTAAGAACCGCACGGAGAGCGCCGAGTTACCACTCATCGCCGGCCAAGCCTACAAGCTACGCATCGAGTTTGCGCAGTTCATGCCTCGGGCGCGAATCCAGCTCGGCTGGCGGCCGCCGGGTCTGGATGACACGATGGATCGCGCGCTGGCCCTCGCGAAGGAGGCGGATCACATCGTTTTGACCCTTGGGCTGACCGCTGATCTGGAAGGCGAGGAGATGACCGTGAGCGCAGAGGGCTTTAATGGTGGGGATCGCACTTCGATCGTTCTGCCAGCCATCCAGCGTGAACTCCTCGAGAAGGTTTCTGCTCTCAAGAAACCCACCGTGGTCGTCCTGACCTGCGGCAGCGCGGTGAGCTTTGATCCAGATCAAGCCAATGCAGTTTTGAACTGCTGGTATTACGGTCAGCGCGGCGCGGATGCCGTGGCCGGTGCCTTGATTGGCGAATCCAGCCCCGCCGGTCGCCTGCCTGTCACTTTTTATCGAAACGACAGCGACCTGCCGCCTTTTGGGGATTACTCGATGGCCAATCGCACCTACCGCTATTTCACGGGCAAGCCCCTGTTCGCCTTCGGCCACGGCCTGAGCTACACGATTTTCGATTACCAGAAGCTCGAGCTTTCATCCCTGGCCGCCAAGCCCGACGAGACCATCACCGCCACGGTCACAGTGCGCAATTCCGGCAAACGGGACAGCGATGAGGTCGTTCAACTTTATGCCACCGCCATCAAACCTCCCGTCTCGATGCCGCTCCGCCAGTTGATCGGCTTCAAGCGCGAAATGATCAAGGCGGGTGAAACAAAAACGGTCGAAATAACCGTTCCCGCCCAGTTGCTGCGCCGGTGGGACGATGTTGAAAACCGCTATGTGGTTGACCTAGGTGCTTACCGCATAGCCGCCGGTCCGGCTTCAGATCAGGCGCTGCTCGATACCGAGCTGGTCATCGTCTCCGGCAAATGACCCTAAAAGCCAGTTTATGACGAAACATTTTTACAAGACACGTGTCCTAACGGTGGAAATCGGTTCTTGCTTCCTGCCCACAACAATAAGCGCTACGTGCAATTGATCCGTTTAAATAGGCTTAACAGAGTGTAAGATGCAATCGTCAAGCTATTTCAACAAAAAAATAATTTTTATTTTAACAAATCGATCCGATGAATTCTCCGCGATAAAATTACCGTTCTTTTAAAATGGGCTTTTGCCACAATGCCAGAAATCAAAAGTTAAAAAATTCAAACTGCTTTCAATTTTTAAAATTTTGTTAATCCCCCCCCAAGATCGTTTTCCTATTCGACCACCGGCGAAGCCCTGCGGCTTCTCTCTCATCGAGTTGCTGGTCGTGGTTGCGATCATTTCCATAATGGCTGGGCTTCTCACCCTCGGGCTCCAAGGCGTGCGGGCTCCTGCGATTCGAGGCGCCGCCTCGCAGGTTACCAGTGGGCTGAGCCTTGCGCGGCAGGTTGCCATCACCAAGAATACGAAGGCCGCCCTCTTCATCGCCAACGACACCGGCAACGGTCGCATCCCCTTCCGCCACTGGTCAGTTGGATACTTAGACAAATCCTCGGGAAATTGGACGATTTCCAAGAAATGGGAGCCCTTGCCAGAAGGCGCTGTGTTTTTGCAAACGCTCATGAGTGATTACAAAGTGCTGAAAAAAAACTCTTGGCCGCCCCAGCAAGTAGGCCAGCCCCAAATTCCCACCGGCTTTGCCAATAAAACGAACATTGTGATCGCTGGGACAACTTTTACTGAACTACCCTACATCCTATTCGGCAGCGATGGCGCAGCCATGAGCGGAAATGCGACCCCCCTCACAAACGCCGCCATTCGTATCGCCAGCGGATCGGCAAGCACCAATGGCGAAGTAACCTTGAGCAGCACAAACCAATACTTTTTTGTGGAAACCGATGGCATGGTGGGTCGCATCCGTATGCGTGCTCCGGAGGATTACAAGTGATGCCTATCCACTTCCAGGGAGACACTCGAGCTTTCAGCCTCGTGGAGACAGTGATCGCACTCGGAATATTCGCTTTTTGTATCGTCGCCATTGTGGGGCTTATGCCTGTGGGCTTGAATGCCGTGCGCAGTGTTTCCAACGAAAACAATGCCATCCACATCGCCTCATCAATCGAGGGTATTTGGGAGGTGGCACCGGCCAATTCGACGCTCAGCTATGCGCAATTCCCAGTCACCAATTTTTATATCGGCGCGACGAACAATTCCCCGCCTTTTTATTTTAATGAATTCGGCGAGGAGACAACTCAAGCAGGTGCCAGCCTGAAAATGACTTACAATGCGACTGTGAACTCGACATTTCCCGCCGCCTATGATGTGAAAATGGTCTTCTCATGGCCGCCTGTCGGAAATGCGACATCCATCCGGGAGTTCACTTACACGATTTCCAAATGATTTTCGCAGAGAGGAAAAACACATCGCACACGAGGGCGTTCACGCTGCTCGAACTCCTCATCGCCATGACGATCCTCGCCATGATGTTGACCTTGATGTTTTCTATTTTGAGTGGATCCATGTTGATCTGGGAAGGCGGGAACAAGCGCATCGAAGCCGCACAGATCGCGCGCGTCGGACTGAATATCATCGCCAACGACCTGCGCCGTGCCATCGCTGATCAGCAGGTGAGCTACTCCAGCAGTGGCAATGCTACCACCAATACCGTTCCATTTTTTGCGGACCATTCCCCCTCGGGAGTCATTGATCTCCTTGGCAACGCGGAAAATGCAGCGGGTAGCCAACAAATCTTTGGAGTTCTGGCCACAGGCAAAACCAATCAGCCCTTCGAAGAATTTGGTTATATTTGCGCTTATATTGCTTCTGATGAAGGTAATACAATGGATAAAAATCGTTACTATCTCGTACGCAAATCCGCGACCGCCAGCGCTGCTAATTTTTACCTTCGAGGTAATGCGACCAGCACTTTTGCTAACGACTCGGATGCATTTATCCCATTGATTGAAAACTGTGTAAGAATGGAATTAAGTTATCCGCAGACAAATGCAGCGGGAGCCATTGACACGGATTCCTCAGGACAATTTGGTTTCACCGATACTTGGGAAAGCCTGACAAATCTTCCCGCCGGTGTCCTTGTCTCCATATGGGTGCTCGACTCCAAAACAGCTAAAAAAATTGCCTCTCTAAGGAGCGCTGCGCTCTCTCAAACCGAGATCGATAGCATCACCAACTCGACGACCAGCACAGATGCCGTAACAATTCTCCTGCGACGCGGCGCCGTAAGAATGCAACGATTCATTCCCCTCAATAAGCACTAATCCAAATTAATGATAATCAACAGTCAACTGAGCTTTTTGCAAAACCCGCTAAAGAGCGGTATTTTTGCCTTCCACCCGTTGTGAGGTGGTTGTGGGTCTGACCGGTGACTCGGATTTTCGAACCATATTTGATGTTTTCGTTTAATGGCAAAGAAGCCCCCACCCAGCAACTCGTAGTCCCGTCATGGAGAACCATTGCGGAATGTTTAGAATAGACAAAAAGAACGGTGCCCTCGATCTCGACCTTGCGGTGCTTCACCGCCTGCCTCCTGACAGATTCGATAGACCTCAACGGCAGTTCCTGTGTGTCGGCCAGCAAGGTCATGGCCAGAAGGGCAGGGAGGATCTTCAACACGCAACATCCGTAGCATAAAAATCAAAGGCTGGAAAATGGCTAAATGGCCAGGGTGATAGCTACGGCCAATTTTCAGCGGTTTTATCCTCTCAACTCCAGCAGCCACAGACAGCCTTTAAAACGGGCCCGCTTGCCTTGTAGCGGCGTCTCTATGAGCGCCGAGGTTTGGTTTTCCAATCGGCAGGCAGTGACAACCGCTACAAAAGGACTCTCAGATCATGCTTAATTTTCGTTTGCACAGGACGAATTTTACATGCATATACTATTTCTATGGTTCGTAGATGTTTGGAAGAAAAAATAGAACGTGCGCTCAATCAATTCCCTGCCGTGGTGCTGCTGGGAGCGAGACAGTGTGGGAAGACGACACTGGCCAGGATGCTCCGGCCGAAGTGGAGATATATTGACCTCGAAAAATCTTCCGATCTCGAATTTGTGAGACGGGATTTTGATTTCTTTTTTGCAAATCATCCGACTCAGGTCGTCTTCGATGAGGTTCAGATGCTTCCGGAGCTTCTTTCCGAGTTGCGCGGGGTCATTGATTCTGATCGTGCCGCAAAAGGTCGCTTTATCCTCACCGGTTCCTGCTCGCCCTCGCTTCTGAAAGGAGTCGTAGAAAGCCTCGCAGGACGGGTGGCGATTATCGAAGTCGGCACGCTCAAGCTCCATGAAATTCACAGCCGGAATCTTCCCAGTATTTATAAAATTCTCACCGGGACTCCTCCAGATCAACACTTGGCGTTGCTATCCCAATTGGATGTTGGCTTTACAAAAGACGAGGTATTGCACCACTTTTTGACCGGCGGCTATCCGGAGCCCACGCTGTCTGGCGACAAGGAATTCCAAGCCTCTTGGATGGCCAACTACGAGCGCACTTACTTGGACCGGGATGTTCGTGAACTTTTCCCCCGTCTCAATGCCCAAAATTTTCGGCGGTTTTTGAGAATGCTCTGTGAATTGTCCGGCACAGTCATCAACCGCTCCGAGATCGGAAGATCGCTCGCAGCCAGCGAGTCGGCAGTGAGGGATTATCTCGATCTCGCAGAGGGCACCTTCCTCTGGAGTAGCATTGGCAGTCTCGAGAAGACCGCATCCAAGTCTTTGGTAAAGATGCCGCGGGGTTACATTCGAGACAGCGGGTTGTTATGCCATTTGAAAGGTATAAGAACCTTCGAGCAGCTCCTCACATGGCCGGGTGTGGGGTCGGCTTTCGAAGGCTTTATCATCGAGGAAATCCTGCTCGGTCTCGCCGCCGTGGAGAGCATTTCCTGGCCTGCCGCCTACTATCGCACGCGGAGCGGCATGGAAGTGGACCTCGTTCTCACGCACCCCACTGGCATACGCATCCCAATTGAGATCAAATTTGGAATGTCAACAAAACGCTCCGACTTGAATTCCTTGGCGGCATTTATCGAGCAGGAAAATTGCCTCTACGGCATGCTCGTCAACAATTCCAAGGAAATTCGATTGCTTACGCCACAGATTATACAAATCCCCGCCGAGTGTTTGTGATTTGCCCTGTAGCGGCGTCTCTAAGAGTGCCGGAATCTTTCTGCGCACGGTCGGCATTTCGCAGGCCTCAGAGCTGGGGAGGGTAGGACTTGATTTGTTTGCGCCAGGTGTCCGGTGACATGCCGTGGACTTTTTTAAAGGCGGCGGAAAAGTGGAAGGCGGAGCCGAACCCGGCTGTCTCGGCAATCGAGGCGAGCGTCTCCTCGCCGGATGCCATGATGCGCTGCGCCCGAGCGAGACGCGAACGCAGGAGATATTGCCACGGTGAGAGGCCGGTTTGTTCGCGAAAGATCCGGCGAAAGTAGGAATACCCCACTCCAAGCTTCCGTGCGAGCGCTTCCAGATCCACATCTTTGCTGTGTGGCCCAGCAAGGTGCTCCTCTGCACGCCGGACGACTCCCGCGATGCGCGATGGGATCTTACCCGAGTTCTGCAATTCGGTGCAAAGTCCGAGGAGTTGGTGCGCTGTGTTCGCTAACTCGGGCACCGTGTATTGTCGCCTATCAGAGACAAGCCCGTGCAGTTTTTGAAAAAGCTCCGCGATGCCAGTGCCTTCGACGCCCTGAAAAACGCACTGCCGGTTAGTGATGACTTCCTCCTCGATCAAACGCTGCACCACCCACCCATCCAACTCCACCCAGTGTTCCCTCCAACCGGTCTTAGGATCGGGGCGGTATCGATGCCATTCCCCAGGCAGAAGGAAAACCACCGATTCGGCGGTAACCCGCTGGCGTTCTCGTGTCGCCGTCTGAATCCATCCACTGCCATCGGAAATAAAAAGGATTTGCAAAGCTTGAAGGGTGCGACCTTTTTTATAGTCAAAATGGTGATCCGCTGGATGGCCTGGAGCCGGGTAGGGCTGGTGTAAAGCGATCCTCGCAACACCGTATCCTACTACCTCAACTCCCCAGCGGGCCCGTTCTGGAGTTGTTGAAATGTAGACGAAATAGTCGCCTTTTGGAGGTGTCATATTTTGTATGAAAAGAATCATTCTAAGTATTCCCTTTTTTGAGGCGATGCATTAGTTTCCTGTTCTTATCCCCCAATCCACCACCCCTGCCCAAGCACCCTTTGCATGAATCATTACACCTCCGCCCGCGATCAATACGCCGCCCTTGGCGTGGACACCGAAGCCGCTCTCACCACCCTGGCCGCGACGCCGATTTCCCTTCATTGCTGGCAGGGTGACGATGTGGGTGGTTTCGAAAAAGACGGATCAAAACTCGAAGGTGGCGGCATCCAGGCCACGGGCAATTATCCCGGCAAGGCCCGCACGATCTCTGAGCTCCGTTCCGACCTCGACCAAGCGCTATCCCTCATTCCCGGCAAGCACCGACTGAATGTCCATGCCTGCTACGCCGACCTCTCCGCCGGGCGCGTGGATCGCGATGCCTACACGATCACGCAGTTCCAAAGCTGGGTGGATTGGTGCAAGGCGAGGGGACTCGGGGTTGATTTTAATCCGAGCTACTTCTCCCATCCGCTCGCCGCCGATGGCCTCACGCTCTCGCATCCGGACAAGGCGATCCGTGAATTCTGGATCAACCACGGCATTGCCTGCCGCAAGATCGGTGCGGAAATTGCCAAGCAGATCGGCTCTCCGGTGGTCACGAATGTCTGGATTCCCGATGGCTCAAAGGACATGCCGTATGATCGCAAGTCGCCCCGCGAGCGCCTTGCCGCCTCGCTCGACGAGATTTTCGCCGCTCCGGTTGACCGCAAGCTCAACCTCGATGCCGTGGAAAGCAAACTCTTCGGCATCGGCTCGGAGAGCTATGTCGTCGGCTCCCACGAGTTCTACCTTGGCTACGCCATAAAAAATCAACTCCTGTATTGCCTGGACGCCGGTCATTTCCACCCCACGGAAAACCTCTCGGATAAAATCTCTTCGGTCCTGCAATTCGTTCCCGAGATCCTGCTCCATGTGAGTCGCGGCGTCCGCTGGGACAGTGACCATGTGGTGCTGATGGATGATCCCACACGTGCCATCATGGAAGAGCTCGTGCGCGGCGGCTTCCTTGGTCGCACACACATCGGCCTCGATTTTTTCGATGCCAGCATCAACCGCATCGCCGCTTGGGTCATCGGCACCCGCTCGACCATCAAGGCCCTCCTTGCCGCATTGCTCGAGCCCGCAGAGCTCTTGCGCGAGGCCGAAGCCTCCGGAGACTTCACCACCCGCCTGGCGCTCATGGAAGAAGCGAAGACGCTTCCTCTTGGAGCCGTCTGGCAGGAACACTGCCGCCGCCAGAATGTTCCCGGAGATTTGTCGTGGATCACCGAAGTCAAAAACTACGAAAAAACAATCCTCTCGCAGCGCAACTGATCACAGAAAAAAACCAACCCCACAAAACCACATACCATGAACCTCGCACTCGGCGTCTTCTTCCATTGGCTCGGCGGCCTCGCATCGGCCAGCTTCTACATTCCCTACCGCGGCGTGAAACGGTGGTCCTGGGAGACCTACTGGATCGTTGGCGGTGTCTTCAGTTGGGTCATCGCTCCTTCCGCACTCGCCACCCTGCTGGTGCCGGATCTCTTCGGCCATATCGCCGCCGCACCGCAGTCCTCTCTCATGTGGTCCTACATCTTCGGCATCCTCTGGGGGATCGGCGGCCTCACTTTTGGCCTCACCATGCGCTATCTCGGGATTGCTCTCGGCATGGCGGTGGCGCTGGGTTTCTGTGCCGCTTTCGGCACGCTCATGCCGCCGATTTTTGACGGAAAATTCGGTGAGCTTCTGGCCACGAACTCCGGCCTCATCGTTCTCGCTGGTGTCCTGGCCTGCCTCGTCGGCATCGGGATCAGCGGCGCGGCTGGCATGTCCAAGGAAAAGGAACTTTCCCAAGAGGAAAAGGCGGTCGCCATCAAGGAATTCGATTTCAAAAAAGGCATGCTCGTCGCCGTCTTTGCTGGAGTGATGAGTTCCTGCTTCGCCTACGGCCTGGCCGCTGGCAAGCCGCTTGGTGAGATCACCAAGGCGGCATTGGAAGCTTCCGGCGGAAGTCTTCTCTGGCAAAATCTCCCCGTCCTTGTCGTCGTGCTCTGGGGCGGCTTCACCACGAATT
>VFJO01000021.1 GCA_009886045.1 Verrucomicrobiota bacterium | reverse complement strand
GCGATCGAGTGGGCGCGGCGGGGACTGTCCTGGAAGCAGAAGCATTTCACATTGTAACCCTGCTCGGCGAGGGTTGCCGCGGCGGAAGCACCGGCGAGACCGGATCCGACAATGATGATTTCGAATTTCCGCTTGTTGGCGGGGCTGACGAGCTTCGCGTTGTTTTTGTAATTGGTCCATTTTTTATCAAGCGGACCGTCGGGGATGTGGGCGTCGAGTGTCATTGTGCGGCTCCTTTTGCAAGTCCTGAAAGAAGGATTGAGAGGGGGATCGAAGTGTAACCAGCGAAAAGTAGCCACGCGACCAAGCGCCCGGCCAGTTCGTAATTTTTACGGATGCGAAGGTTTGTGATACCCAAGGTCTGAAAAAGGCTGCTCAAACCATGGCTCAGGTGGGACGTGAGAAGGAAGAGACCGACGACATAAATGATCACAATCGGCACACTGCTAAAGCCCTTCACAAGCATGGAATAAACATCATGGACTTGGCGCCCATCCAGAGTGGTTGTCATGGTTACGTAGGAGGGATCAACCACCCGCACCGTAAAGTGGGCGAGATGAAAAACAACGAAGGCGAGTACGATCAGACCACTTAGCCTCATGGTGCGGGCAAAAATGGTCGTGCCGATAGGATTCGAGGCAATGTATTTTTTGGGACGTGCCTTCTGGTTTTCCTTCCAAAGAAGCATCGTAAAAAAGATGTGGAGGCCAACCACAGCCAACAAGCCGAGACGTATTACCCAGAGGATTGGGCCGAGGCTGTGAAGTTTCTCCGCGTAGGCATTCAAGGCTTCTGGACCAATGAACACTGTCAGATTACCGAGCAAGTGACCGAGCACAAAAAGCACCAGTAAAATGCCAGTCACTGCCACAATGGTTTTTTTTCCTAGGGATGAAAAAATCCAGAGATGAGCCGGGTGTGGACCAGAACGAGTAAGGGAGGCAGATGATTTAATCATGACTTATGATGTTCTTTTATTACGTCCCAAGTGTCCAAGTCGATGCAAACCGGATTCATGATTCAGATCAGGGATTTTTGGCATCGGACTTTCGATGTTTTTCAATCCTCTGTGTCGTGCAAGAAACTGCTTCGGCAGAGTTCGGCGTAGAGGCCGCCGGCGGAGAGGAGTTCGTTATGGATTCCCCGCTCGGTGATCTTGCCGCGTTCGAGCACGAGGATCTGATCGGCATGGCGAACGGTTGAAAGCCGGTGAGCGATGACGAAGCTGGTACGATTTTGCATGAGGCGGTCGAGGGCCTCTTGGATGAGCCGCTCGGTGGCCGTGTCAACACTCGCGGTGGCTTCATCGAGGATGAGGATCGGTGGATTTTTGAGAAGGGCGCGAGCGATGGAGAGGCGTTGTTTTTCACCAACGCTCAATTTGACACCACGCTCTCCGAGTGGTGTGTGGAGGCCTTTCGGAAGGCGCTTGATGAAGTCAGCGGCGTTTGCGGCGCGGAGGACTTCCCAGAGCTCATCCTCGGTTGCGTCGGGCTTTCCGATCCTGAGGTTTTCAGCGGTCGTTCCATTGAAGAGGAAGCTCTCTTGGGTCACGACGGCGATGCTGTGGCGAAGGTGAGATTTGGGAATATTCCGCAGCGGGATACCATCAATGAGGATTTCTCCGCTTGTGAACTCGTAGAAACGAACCAAGAGATTAACGATGGTGGATTTTCCGGCACCAGTCGGCCCCACGAGAGCCAGCATCTCGCCGGACTTGGCTTCGAGGTTTATTTTATCCAGCACAGGCATCTTGGGATCGTAGGAAAAAGAAACATCGCGATAGGAAACCTGGCCATTGACACGGGATGTTGGATTTTCCACCCCTTCATCGGGCTCGCATTCCGAGTCCATAATTTCAAAAACTCGATCACCAGCGGCGCGTCCGGATTGGAAAATTTGGTTAAGTTGGTGGAGGCGGCCAACCGGCTCGTAAAGGTAGCGGGTGAGAACGAAGAAAGCTACAAGAGCACCGATATCCATCGCCCCAGAGAGCACTTGGGATGTCCCGAAGCCGGCGACAAGAAGCAGCCCACAGGATGAGATGAATTCCATACCCGGCTGGTAGAGCGCCCATGACTTCATCACGGTGAGGGTGGTTAGGCGGACATCGTTGCTGGCCTCATTAAAACGGACGTGTTCCCGCTTCTCACTTGTGTAGGTCTTGATCTGGCGAATGCCCGCGATGTTATCGTGGAGGAGGGAGTTGAGGGCTGATACGGCTTGGCGTTGCTTGCGGTAACGGGTCCGCGCTGTGAGCGTGTAGATGAGCGCACCGGCTCCAAGAAATGGAATGGGCAAAAGCACAGCCGCCGTGAGTGCGGGGCTGTAGGCCATCATCACGCCGCTCACGATGAGGATTTGGAGAACGGCAACGGTCCCCTGCTCGATGCCATCGATGAGCACGCGTTCGACACTCGTCACATCCTCACTCAGTCGTGTCATAATATCGCCCGTCGAACGGTTGTCGAACCAAGTGAGCGGAAGGCGCTGGATATGGGCGTAGAGTTCGCTGCGAAGGTCGAAAATAACGCGTTGCTCGAAGTGATTGTTGAAGAAAATACGAAGCGAGTTCAGGCCATTCTGAGCGAGAAACGCAGCGAAGCCGAGGGCTACGAGGGGGAGCAAGAGGTCCGGGCGGTTCTGCCCGATGACCTGGTCAACGATCCTCTGCGTGATCGCCGGGAAGACGATGACCATGAGCGTGCCTGCCACGGCGCAGAAAAGCGTGCCAAAGGCCAGGGTGGGGTATCGACGAACGTAGGGTAGGACTCTTATAAAAACCTGCATATCTATTTTGGGCTACCCTAGCTCTTGAGAAGCGGAAGAATAATTTCGAGTGACTCTGTGTAGAGCTTGTGGCGACCTGCGCGACTGAGCTCGGCAAGCAATGTCTCCTCAAGGCGCTCACGTGGAGCCGGGAGGATTTGACAGATTTCAGGAATTCCGGGCGTTTGAATGCTCGACTCAAAAAAATCAGACCCTTCAGCCAGCTTCAGTTCGAAGCGAGCGTCGGAGGATTTGATAGAAACAAAAGACAGATTCGGGCCAGGTGTTTCCTCGATGTGGAAGGAAATGACATCGCCGCGAGAAGTGCGGAACGCTCTATTCTCGACATCCAAAGTCCATTTCAGACGACCTGCAAGCCATCCCAAAAGAAGGAGGGCAGCGATCTGAGAGTGCGGGGCGCAACGAAGGGTGATCGATTCAACATGGCTCAGATGAGGAAAAGCGGCCGCGTTGTCAAACTGGCTGGCTAGGGCAAATCGCCAAGCGTGGAGGCGGGTCCAATTGAGATCGCAGAGAACAGCGGCACTTTTTCCAGATGAGGAAATATGACGAATCATCGAAAACTGGTGGTGCGGCTTGTGCCACGAGACGCTGTCGAAAATGAGGCGGTCCACCCATGCCCAGAGTTTTTCATCGAGCGGTTCAGGGAAATCGGCCTTCCACCAAAGGCAGAGCGGAAGGTCGGAATCGAGATGCGAAAAAACGATGTTCGGCAGTGCGTTTGCAGCATCCCCATCAAGACGGAACGTGATCTGCTCGGAGCAAATCTGCCGGGTTCCCTTTCCCAGAAGATGACAATGAGCGCTGATCCAGGCTTTAGCTTCGGAGACGGGTGCAGAGGGATTTCCTAAAATCAGAATGGCTCGGCAAGCGTGACGCCCAGCCACAGAGGCAAGGACTGCATTGTCGGCGGCAAGAGTGGCATCGCTTTCCGTGTAAACCACAAGATTGATAAGGGAAGCACGGGTCTTCGTGTCATCGCTCGAATCCCAAAGCTCGCCTAGCGTCTTGTCGATTTTTCCGATTTCGACAGGAATGCCAAGATCGATGAATTCGGCATCGTTCACAAGCGCCTCCATGCGGCCTCGTGACGCTTGGTGAGCTCATCGGCCTCCCCTGGCCCCCAGGATCCTGATGTATAAACAGCAAGGTCATCGCTGCGATGCTGCCAGGCCTCGTGAATGGCATCGACGAATTTCCAAGCTTGTTCCACCTCATCTCGACGAGCGAAGAGAGTGGCGTCTCCGCTCATGGCATCGAGGAGGAGCCGCTCGTAGGCTTCGGGGGTTGCTTTTCCAAAGCTAGTGCCGTAGTGGAAATCCATTTTCACCGGCTCAATCCTGAGGCTGGAGCCCGGCATCTTTGCGCTCATTCGTAGCGAAATACCCTCATCCGGCTGAATGCGAATCACCAGCACGTTGTCATCAATCGATTCGCCGGTGGCCCGGAAAAGGACGGGTGGCACACTTTTGAAATGTACAGCAATTTCGGTTGCAGCTTTGGGCAGGCGTTTTCCAACACGGATGAAGAATGGCACTCCAGCCCAGCGCCAGTTATCAACATTGAGTTCCATGGCGACAAACGTCTCTGTAACCGACTCGGGATTGACATTAAGTTCGTCGCGGTAGGCTGCCACGCGTTTGCCATTGATCGAGCCTGCCCCATATTGGGCACGGACTACGTGTTTGAAGACGTCTTCACCGGTGAGCGGGCGAAGGGAGCGAAGCACCTTCACCTTTTCATCGCGTATGGAATCGGCATCTAGACCGGGTGGCGGCTCCATGGCGGTGAGACAGAGGAGTTGGAGAAGGTGGTTTTGCACCATGTCGCGGAGGGCGCCGGATTTTTCGTAGTAGCCCGCGCGGCCTTCGACTCCCAGTGGTTCGCTAGCGGTGATCTGGACGTGGTCGATGTAGCGAGAATTCCACATCGCCTCAAAAAGAGCGTTGGCAAATCGGAGCACGATGATGTTTTGAGCGGTCTCCTTGCCGAGATAGTGGTCGATACGAAATGTCTCAGATTCATCGAAGGCATTTTCAACAAGATCATTGAGACGTTTGGCGCTTGGCAAATCTGTGCCGAACGGTTTTTCCACGATCACACGGCTCCAAGCACCAGGGCGAGCCTTATTGAGCCCACTCTTGCGGAGATTTTCCAGGATGACTTCGAACTGATCCGGACCCGCCGCGAGGTAAAAAAGCCGGTTGCCCCCCGTTCCTCTGGCTGCATCCATCTCATCCAAACGCCTCGCGAGAGCTTCATAGCCTTCGAGATTGTCAAATTCACTGCGGTGGTAGCAAATGCTGGAGGCAAAGTTTTTCCAAAGATCATCATTGATCGCTTGACGGGAAAATTTTCTTGCGGCCTCTTCCAACTCGCCGCGGAAAACGTCGTCCGACTTGTCTCTACGTGCGAACCCTACGACGCTGATTGCAGGCGGGAGGGCCCCATCTGCAGCAAGATTGTAGAGTGCTGGAACAAGTTTGCGGTGTGTGAGGTCACCGGTAGCACCAAAAATAACAAGAGTGCACGGATCGGGAATCGAACGTTGGGCGAGACCTTCACGGAGTGGATTAGAACGCAGAATATCTGATGACATTTCGAGTTCTTACCTATTCGCTACAGCGGGAGAGTTCAATCGGGAAAAACCACCAACTCAAAGAAGAAAAGATTTCGCGCGGCGTAAGGACGCCTTCGGAATTCCGCGCTAAAATGGAAAACGCTGTCACTTCAGGAGCGGCACTCGAACTCAATCGTACGATAGGACCAACTAACCTTTCGGAGCAATTAGCCTTGACGCAGCCCCCCGTGAGAAGTTCATTTTGGGATTTTGTGGAGTTAATATGTCTTTGACTGAACGAATTTTTTGCACAATCCGCCTTGCAGGACGGATATTGTCCCCGTTGAAAGTGGCGAGCAGCATCTCTTGCATCTCTTTAGCGTTAATTGCGTTACTTTCAGGCTGCGCAACGGACAACCGGCACAAGATGATCATCAGCATAGCCGATCAGAAAATGATCCTTCTTCGCGATGGCAAATTTTTTGCAAGTTACCCTCTTTCCACTTCCAAGTTTGGCGTTGGCGACCGACCAGGTTCTTACGCAACACCGCTTGGAGTTTTACGAGTGAAGGATAAAATCGGCCACGGACTCCCTCCGGGAGCGGTTTTTAAAAGCCGCCAACCGACTGGGGAAGTCCTGCCAGTCAATGCGCCCGGTCGCGATCCCATTGTAACGCGCATCCTTTGGCTGGAAGGCACCGATGAGAAAAATCGGAATTCCTATCGTCGTTACATCTATATTCACGGCACCCCCGAAGAACGCAATATCGGACGCCCGGTAAGCTACGGTTGCATTAGAATGCGATCGGCTGATGTCATCGAATTATTTGATACCGTAGGCTTAAACTCAAAAATTTTAATCACTCCGAACCCACTTCCACCGAATCTTGGCTTGGACATGAAGTCTCAGAAGCCTCAAACGCTATCCTCAGCCCATTAAGGTTTCCATTTTTTCCATGCACAGAGCAGCCACCAACTCATTCAGAAAACAACCCCTCTCGCGAATCGCATGATTTTGGATCCTGCCAAGCCATCCGTGATGAATCCGCTTGAGGAGAAAATTCTCTACAAGTTTCGAAACGGCCTACTCCTCGCAGAAGCGCTCACTCATCCAAGCATCTCGCTGGAAAGAAAAAATTATCCATTCGATAATCAGAGACTTGAATTCCTTGGTGATGCGGTCATCCAGGTAACAGTGACCGAGCATCTCTTCCGAATTTTCCCGGACTTTGGAGAAGGACAACTGACAAAACTCCGGACTCGCATCGTCTCCCGACCGGCTCTAAGAGACCGTGCCATGGCTTTGGATCTCGGAAGTTTCATTATGATGGGACGCGGTGAAGAAGCCAGCGGAGGGCGTGGAAGGGCGTCCACTCTCGCCGATGCCTTTGAATCGCTCGTTGGCGCAATCTATCTGGACGGAGGATTTGATGCAGCCCGAATTTTTATTCTTCGCCAGATGGAACCCGTTTTTACAGAAATCGCCAACCAACCGGATGAAATCAATCCCAAGGGCTATCTGCAGGAAATTTTGCAGGCGATTGAACCCACGGCACCTGATTATCAAATTTTGTCACAAACAGGCCCCGAACATTCGAAGATTTTCATCTGTTGTGTTTTTTGGAACGGTATCGAGTTGGGACAGGGATGTGGCTGCAGCAAAAAAGAGGCCCAAGTGGCGGCTGCTCAAGTGGCCCTTGCCGATAAACTTTGGGAGCCCTCGACCAAAGTCAGCTCACCCAAGAAAAAAAAGAAAACATGATTTACCAGCTTTCACTGCAAACAATGGGAATCGCTGCCGGCCTCGCACTCGTGATCTTCCACGCCGCGGGCTTGATAAACATCCCTGCATCAATTCATGTGGTCCGGGGATTCCCCAGATCTCGTCCAGCAGGAACCATTTTGTTATTCATAGCAGCGGCATGGAGCTTTCTGCTGGTGAAGGAAATTGACCTCGAGAATTTTCCAAGCTCCGAGGAGTTATGCTTATTGGGATTGCCGCAGGCGCAGTACTTTCTTGGATTTATGTCGAGGAATTTCTTGCCGTTCGCGCTCTTGGCATGTTGCTCCTCCTCTGTGCTGAACCCACCTTGGAGTCGGCCATGCTTCGCACCGAGCCAAGCCGACTACTCTTGGTCATACTTGCTTATGGATGGATTGTTGGCGGACTCTTCTTCGTTGGAATGCCGTACCTGCTCCGAGATGCGATCAAGATTCTTTCCTCGAGCCACCTGATCTGGCGCTCGGCAGCGCTTGCAGGGCTTGTTTATGGCGCAGTTCTTCTCACTGCATCCCTGCTCTGGTGGTAGATTCTTACCACTCCACGCCCACTACAGTCAGTGTGACGGCGTGGTGTGCTGTGCCGGTCACCGTATCCTTTGAGACATTCTGCTCGCCAGTCCCCAGACTCGCAGGAGCCGCTGGATTCAAAAGCTGCCAAGGTTTTTTAACATCAAAAATCTGTTTTACGATTCCATCGACCTCTGGACTCAATTCTGGCGCCTCCCTCACGACATCAAGTTGACGACCTTGAGGGGCCACAAAATCCTGCGCCAGCAAGACAGACGGCGTGATCACAGACAAAAGCAATAGTGACATTTTCATAATATTTTTTAACACCGCGGGACCCCCATTGCAAGGGGGTGAAATTGGGACAGCCCCCTGAAATCTTGACGCGATGAAGCCTGCTCCCTTAGGGTGAGGTTCTCGTGATGTTGATCCGATTTTTACTGATTTCTTTGGCTGCGCTTCTGGCAATATCCCCGCTGGTAACCGCTCAATCTCCTGACTCAACTGAATCTGCTCCGCCACCGAAGCGACAACAGGTCAACTCAGATGTCACTCCCGAAGAGCGCGCCGACTTTGACGCCGCTTCGGCTCAAGATGCAGACTCCACTTCGACCGCCCTTGATGCCTATCGCCGTTTTATCAAAGACCATCCTGCATCACCACTCGCCATGCAGGCTCAATTCCGCATTGCCGAACTGTATGAAAACCTTGGAGACAGCACAAAAGCCTTCAATGCTTACCAAAAACTTGTCACTCAATATCCAGACACTCCGGATTTCGAGCGTGCTGTGAATCGCCAAGTTGTCATAGCCAACGAATACCTCGCTGGAAAAAAGGTAAAGTTTCTTGGCATAGCTTTTCTATCCGGGACCGACCGCGCCGAGGAGATGTTTGCCTCAATTATCCAAAATGCTCCATACAGCAAAAATGCCCCAATAGCCCAATTCAATTTGGGCCTCACGT
>VFJO01000220.1 GCA_009886045.1 Verrucomicrobiota bacterium | reverse complement strand
TCGGAAGTTCGTCACCATCATCTACCATCCAAACCTCAAGTTTTGGGTTGTTTCGGACACTCCCAAAGCCATCTGGCCTTGTATCCATGCGGAGTTTAGCCTCTGAGCATCTGTCTAGTTTTGCTCCGGCAAGAAATCTGTTTTTGCTCCGTCGCCGACACCTATCACAAAAAATCTTGCCAATAAGCAGAGGTACGTTTGGATTGAAGCTAAGATGCACTATGATCTTATCGTGATCGGTTCAGGCCCCGCCGGGGAAAAAGGTGCGGCTCAAGCTGCCTATTTCGGTAAGAAAGTAGCTCTAATCGAACGCGAGCCCTTCCCGGGAGGTGCGGCGGCGAACACCGGCACGCTTCCATCGAAAACCCTTCGCGAGACGGCACTCTACCTCTCTGGATTTCAGAAGCGCGAACTCTATGGGCTTGGATTCGATCTGAACAAACGCATCGACGCCGCTGGATTCCTCTCACACTTCCACCATGTGCGCTCCCAGGAACGCACCCGCATCGATTCCAACATGGAGAGGCATGGTGTGACCACATACCGGGGACTCGGCTCGTTTATCGACGCCAACGCCCTCCAAGTGGAATCCGCAGGTGCACCCCCGGTCGCGCTTACAGCCAGCAATATTTTGATCGCAACGGGCACCCACCCGCACCGTCAGGCAGACTACCCATGGAGTGATCCGCGTCTTTTCGACTCCGACACGATTTTGAACCTTGGCGAACTTCCCGACACGATGCTCGTGATTGGCGGGGGAGTTATCGGTAGTGAATACGCCTGTATCTTCGCAGCACTGGGGATCAAGGTAACGCTTGTTGACGGGCGGAACCGCCTGCTGGGATTTCTCGACACCGAGGTTTCTGATGCCCTTCAGCGTTCCATGGTGGCGATGGGCATCGATCTCATTCTGGGAGATGCGGTGGAGTCAATGGCTTCTGGAAAACACCTCGATGTTATTTTTAAAACAAAAGGTCCAGCCTCCTACCAAGCCATTCTCTGCGCCTCAGGTCGGCAGGGCAATACATCCGGCCTTGGTCTGCAAAATGCAGGCATCCCAGAGGATAAACGCGGTCTACTGAAAGTGAACGAGCACTACCAAACCAATGTCCCCAACATCTACGCGGCGGGTGATATTATTGGCTTTCCTGCGCTGGCCTCGACTTCAATGGAGCAAGGCCGCATCGCGATGTGCCACGCTTTTGACCTCAAATACAAGACCGGCATCGCCCGTATTTTGCCGCTTGGCATCTACACCATCCCTGAGTGCTCCTGCGCGGGGGAAACCGAGGAGTCGCTGCGCGCCAAGGGCGTTTCTTACGTGATCGGTCGCGCGGCCTACTCCCACAACACCCGAGGATTTATCATCGGTGACCATGAGGGCTTTTTGAAACTTCTCTTCCACGCCAAGGATATGAGTCTCCTCGGAGTTCATTGCATCGGCGAGCAGGCTACTGACCTCGTTCACACAGGACTCGCCGCCCTCTTGCTAGGCCAAGGCGCGAATTTTTTCATTAGTACCTGCTTCAATTATCCCACCCTTTCTGAAATGTACAAATATGCTGCCTACGATGCTTTGGGTCGGTTCCAGCGTGGGGAGATTTGTTCGTCCCCAGAGGTTGTCCAACATTAAAAAAAGCTCAGCCCTGCCAGCCTTTGGCCTCTTAGCCCACGATATTGCGGATCACCCCTGAACCATTGTAGACGAATCCTGTGTAGAGCTGAATCAAGTTCGCGTCGGCATCGATTTTCTCATGCGTCATAGGCATGCTTCAATGGCGGGACAGCACATATTGACACATTTTACTTCCCACCGATTAAGCCTTTCGCCTGCCAGGGCACCTTCCGTGGCAAGCAAGGAGACAAGCGACAATACGCGGGACTGAGCAATTTCCTTTTTGCTTTCATATGATTCGTGACTCCAGTCGTTGGAAATCATCGCCGGAAGTTTGCAATACTGAAGGCGTTTTCTCATGGCCTACTCACTTCTTGCCACCAACTTCAATCGAAACCGGCTCGGTCGTGGACAAATGCAGCCAGAGCACAAGCGCATATCATCCGTCCGTGTCCACCTCGATGCCTGCCTGATAATCCACGCCGTGCGTTTTGGCCTAAACCCGAATCCAGCAGAACTAACCACAGAGCGCACAGAGCGCACAGAGCGCACAGAGCGCACAGAGAACACAGAGGATG
>VFJO01000235.1 GCA_009886045.1 Verrucomicrobiota bacterium | reverse complement strand
GGCGTGAGTTGCTACGGCGCGGATGCTTTCAAGACCCCGATGATCGACGCCTTGGCGCAAGGCGGCACACGATTCACTCATGCTTATGCGGCACCCCTGTGCGGTCCTTCGCGTGCTGTAATCATGACCGGGCGCTATGCATTCCGCACCGGTGCGACGAACCAAGATCGAGTCCCCCTGATCAAACCGGATCAAGAGACCATGATTCCCAGAGTTCTCAAATCCGCAGGCTATGCTTCGGCGTCGATCGGCAAATGGTCCCAGTTCGGACTCACTCCCGCCGATTTTGGATTTGAACGATACCTTTCCTACCAAGGGAGCGGGATTTATTGGAATACGCAGAAGAAGGGCAGAGAGTATCTCTTGGACGGTAATACGGTGGCCCTGGAAGACAAAGAATACATGCCCGACATGATGCACAAATTCCTTGTGAAGTTCATGGAAGAACACCTGAAACAACCTTTCTTCGTTTATTACTCTCTCTCGCATGTCCACTCCGAAATTCTCCCTACTCCCGACAGCGCGCCCGACAGCAAGAATCTCTATGCCGATAATGTCGCTTATATGGATAAACTTGTTGGACAACTCATGTCCGAACTCGATCGCCTCAGCCTGCGCAAGAAGACGCTTGTTGTTTTCGTAAGCGACAATGGCGCGGTGGAGAGTCAGACAGAAGTGGCTTTCATCGGTGGACGCCAGATTCATGGCAGCAAGGGCTCAATGGAGGAGGGTGGGTCGTTGGTTCCTCTGATCGCAAACTGGCCGGGCACAACGCCTTCCGGAAAGGTGTCCGGTGATCTCATCGACTTCTCGGATTTTTTACCAACCTTTGCCGCATTGGCGGGTGCACCGTTGCCTGCAAATACTGTGATCGATGGACGAAGCTTCGCTCCGCAAATTCGAGGTGAAGTCGGGCAACCACGCGACTGGATTTTTGTGCAACTGGCCAAGATGTGGTATGTTAGAAATGCTGCTTGGAAGCTGAATCAAAACGGAGAACTCTTTGAGATGAGCAATGCCCCCTTTGCCGAAAAGCCAGTCGCCGACAACAGCCAAGACCCCGCCGCCTTGGCAGCGCGCCAATCACTCCAAACCGCCCTCGCACAACTCAATCCCGCCGGGGGAATACTGGATGACGGTGACGGTTCGGGAAGACACGCAAATAAGACCAAGAAGAAAAAAGAAGACAAAAAGGGGAAAGAATCCAAGGAGGCTAAAAAAAATAAAGAGGCCACAGATTCGAAGCCAACAACTGAAGACGAGGAATAGTCGAGAGGTTCCTCCGTTTATTTCAGCCGCTTTTGAAGCAATCCCCAACCGCCTTTGTGAAAAGCCTCCCCGGAATTTGCCTCTGTCTTTTGAGTCTTTTTTCTCAGGCCCTCCAAGCCGAGAAACAACTCGCAAGCACCTCTGGAGCGCCTTTATTTCGTGACGATTTCGACTCGGACCTCTCGCAATGGGTCGTGGAGCAAGTGCCACTGGGAACCGCACAAATTCAAGGTGGGGCGCTTGATATCAACGATGTCGGTGGTTGCACGGTTTGGTTCAAAGAAAAGCTCTCAAGCCCAGTCCTGATCGAATGTGAGGTCACCATGATCCAAGCCGGTGGAGCGAACGACCGGGTCAGCGACCTCAATGTTTTCTGGATGGCGACGGATCCCGCAAACCCTGAGAATATTTTTGCAAATAGCGCGAAGCGCGGGGGGCTTTTTAAAAATTACCATCTGCTTCGTCTTTATTATGTGGGCTACGGAGCAAACGACAATACCAGCACCAGATTTCGCCGCTATCCGGGAGACGGTTCACGCCCACTCCTGCCGGAGCATGACGTAAGCGACGCCCGCCTGATGAATGTTCCCAATAAAACGATAAAAATCCAACTCCTCGCGGATGGTGGAAAAATCCAATTCCGACGCGATGGGGAGGTCGTATTTGACTTCCCAGATCGCGAGCCTTTCCATCAAGGCTGGTTCGGTATCCGAACCCTCCACAACCACATGAGAGTCGACGCATTTCGCGTCTACAAGCCCCAGCCCGCACCATGATCTCCTTGAAAAATCTCCTCCCCGCCTTTTTCAGCCTGCTTTGCATTTCCTTGCACGCCCGAGAGACCAAGGTCAGCAACGCCAGTGAACTCGAAAAGGCCATCAGCTCAGCCAACGCGGGCGATGTGCTGGTGATGGAAAAAGGCTTCTGGCAGGATTCCTGCATCCTCATCATTAAAGGGGGAACCGCTTCCAGACCTCTCATCATCCGAGCGGAGGTGCCCGGAGAAACGATCCTCTGTGGATCATCTCGTATCGAAATCAAAGCCCCCTACGTGACGATCGATGGGCTTTTTTTTAAGGATGGAGCTATCGATAAGGGAGCCGTCGTGGAATTCCGCTCCGACCACGGAATCCTTCAGAATACGGCCATCCTGAATTACAATCCGCCGGACTTTAAGACTGATTATTATTGGGTTTTTTTTAGCGGAAACAACAACCTCGTGGACCGCTGCTATTTTAATGGAAAGAGCAACATGCACCCGCTTATCGGCAATGCGGTGGAGACTGCGCGATATAATGCCGTCACAAATTCCTGCTTCAAAAACATCCCTTTCAATGACGGCAACGGAAGGGAAATTATTCGCGTTTGGGGTTTCGGAAAATATGACGAACTGGGAATGGATGGCGCATTTTTCCGAATTGAAGGCAATCTCTTCGACCATGCCGATGGGGAGGGGAGCGAAACGATCTCGCTCAAATCCAACCGCAATATTGTTCAAAATAACACCGTCATCGCATCACTCGGCGGCATCACGATTCGTCGAGGCGCCTTCAACGTGGTTAAGAATAATATCGTGCTGGGGCAGGGGATCGATGGGGCCAGCGGAATTCGTATCTCTGGCCCGTCGAATCTTGTCGAAGGCAATTTTGTTTCCGGGTGCGACTTTGGCTTTCGCCTCACCGCCGGAGAGCATGTGAAGGATTCGCTCACGAAGAGTTACCAACCATGCCTCTCCGAAGCTGTAACCAAGGGCCCTCCAGTGCGGACGACCTTCTACCCCCGTGTCAGCAAGCTCTCCCTGCTGAATAACACCGTCCTGGGGAGTCGGGGTGCAGATTTGGAAGTCGGCTTCATTTACAAAAAAAACTGGCCTGAATCGCAAATGGTACTTCTTCCAGAGGATTGCCTCATCAAGGGTAATCGCTTCGTCCGGGCCGATGGCGGAGAGTCCGTGATCGGAGAAAAAACCGATTCTTCTCCGCCTTTTAATCGCTTCGGCTCGAAACCCAACCAGTATCTCGGAAATATTCTGCTCGGTGGAAAATGCAATTTTCTGCCTGCAGCGAATGGGTTCAAATCCCAGAATCTTCCCGCGACCTGGAACGAAGCCGAGGAGTCCAAATCCATCACACCCCTCACGCTCTCCGATGTCGGCCCTGCTTGGATAATCGCACTTCGCGAAGCCGATAGTCTCCCCTCGGAAGAACTCCCCACGCCCGACCAAGGCCCTGACGATCGACCAAAAAAGAAGAAAAATAAAAAGGATAAAAAATCTTGAAACCTTTTCACACTTGATTGGTTCAATGAGCCGTGATAAATATTACTTTTCTTCGCAATTCCCTCACCATTTCCGCTGCTGAGCACCTCTCCAAATAGGCAGATTCACAAAAAGCAGTTCGTCCATCGCCCCAAATTTAAAAAAGCAGACACATAATGAAAAAAATCCTCATCCCGTTGACGTCCCTTTTGCTGGCTCAATCCGCCTTTATGCAGGCTGCCGAACCTGCGCCCGCCCGGAAACCAAATATCATTTTGATCCTTGCTGACGATCTGGGCATTGGGAACATCAGCGCCTACGGGTCTGATAACTTCAAGACGCCGAACATCGATGCCCTCGCGAAGTCCGGCACGATTTATGAGCGCTGCTTCTCAGCGCCAGTATGCGGTCCATCCAGAGCTCTCCTGATGACTGGCCGATACGGATTTCGCACTGGCATGACAGGCAACGACAAAGAAAGCGCAAAAATCATGGCGACTGGCACTGAGATTATGATTCCGAAGGTTCTCAAGCCCGCAGGCTACGTGACGGGACAGGTTGGAAAGTGGAGCCAGGTTCCGCTGGAACCAGCAGACTGGGGATTTGATGAATACCTGCGCTTCCAAGCCAGTGGTGATTATTGGAATACCCAGAAGCGAGCGGAGAAATACACGGTGAATGGGAAAAGCGTTCCATTGGCTGATGGAGAATACCTTCCCGATAAGATGCATGATTTCGTTTTGGACTTCATAAGTCACCATAAGGACGAGCCGTTTTTCCTCTATTATCCTATGTCTCATGTGCATACTGACATTTTACGCACCCCGGATAGCGCCCCCGATAGCAAAGACCTGTTCATGGATAATATCAATTACATGGACAAGCTTGTCGGTAAGCTCGTTGCAGAGTTAGAACGCCTCAAACTTCGAGACAACACCGTTATCTTCTTTTTAGGCGACAATGGCGTTCATCCCGGCGAAGGGGATCGCTCCACGATTCGTGGTCGCCGAATCTCTGGAGCCAAAGGCATGATGCTGGAAGGTGGCAGTTTGGTTCCCTGCATCGCAAGTTGGCCTGGAAAGATCGCTGCGGGAAAGTTGAGTCCTGACCTCGTTGATTTCTCGGATTTCTTCCCCACGATCGCAGAGCTCGCAGGCGCCAAGTTGCCTGAGGGAGTCACAATCGACGGAAAAAGCTTTGCTTCCATTCTCAAGGGTGAAGAAGGCACCCCGCGCGAGTGGATTTTTGTACAACTCGGGCGGAACTGGTACGTGCGCGAGTCGAAGTGGAAGCTGAATCATGCGGGCGAGCTCTTCGATATGAAAGATGCCCCATTTGAGGAGAAGCCCGTCGCAAGCGATTCAAGCGATGCTGAAGCGATTGCCGCCAGGGCACGACTCCAAGCTGTGCTCGATAAACTGGATGTCAAGAGTGGCAAAATCGCCCATGGCGACGGCACCGGAAAAAACGACAGCAAGAGCAAGGACAAAGAAAAAAAGAAAAAATCGAAAAAAAACGAGCCTGACTCAAGCCAAGAAGAATAACCCATTTGGGAAATCGCACCCGCTTTCAATTCCTGAAAGCGGGGATTCCCAAGCCGCACGCCCAGCCTTTAGCAGAGGGGAATCTTTTGAGGTTCTTTAATTGACCACAGCAAGAAAAGTGATAAGTATTAAATAGTAGGTAATAGTTGCAGTACTCGAAAGCATCTACTAGCTCCCACCAACCCTCCTCTACGTTCGCAAAAAATTTCTAAAGAATGAAATTGCCCAGAAACCTGTTTTTTAAATTATTACCCTCATTAATAGGTATTTCTGCGGTCATCGCACAGGATCGCCCGAATATTCTTTTCATCGCGGTGGACGACCTGCGCCCTGAGTTGGGCTGCTATGGAAGGCATCAGGTATTAAGTCCGAATATCGATCGCATCGCAAATGCGGGGATCACTTTTGACCGGGCGTACTGTCAGCAAGCTGTCTGCTCGCCTTCTCGCACTTCGGTGATGACAGGTGCCCGTCCCGACACGACGCAAGTCTGGGATTTGCAAACGCATTTTCGCAAGGCCATGCCGGATGTTGTGACCTTGGGGCAGCATTTCAAAGCAAACGGCTACTTTGTCCAGGGAATGGGAAAAATCTATCACGGAAAATTAAATGATGAGCCGACATGGTCCGTGCCATGGCAGGTTCCGAAGTCGGTGCCCTACGCGCTTCCGGAAAATATCGCTCTGAGCGAGCGCCGGACGAGCGTGGCGCCAGGCGACTCACCGGCTGAAAAAGCTGATAATTCACCCTCTGGAAAATTGCTCGAGGGGCTCAACTCACGAGGCCCCGCCTTTGAGGGAGCTGATGTTTCGGACGAGAGCTTCACCGATGGCAAGGTAGCCGCTCTGGCCGTTTCCACGCTCAAAGAACTGGCGACGAAAAAGGAACCTTTTTTTCTGGCTGTGGGCTTCGTCAAGCCGCACCTGCCCTTCGTCTCGCCTAAAAAATACTGGGATCTTTACAAGCCCGCCGACATCAAACTTGCCCCGAATCCTTCCCGGCAAATGGATGTTCCTGATTACTCGATACTACCGGGCAGCGAATTGCGGTTGTACCATGGGGTCCCCGAAGGTCCTATCCCCCCAGACGTTGCCCGCCAGCT
>VFJO01000280.1 GCA_009886045.1 Verrucomicrobiota bacterium | reverse complement strand
TGAGGAGAACCAAGTGTCGAGCACATCGGAGTCCTGCGTCCAGCCCTCGCCGGGTGACTCGATCTGGCATTTGATTTCAAATGTAGCACGGGCGTCCCGCCCGTGATCGTTTTCGGGTGACAGGCGGGACGCTTGTCCCACGGGATGTGGCGCGGGCGTCTCGCCTGCGAGTGGGTCGGGTGACAGGCGGGACGCCTGTCCTACAGGGAGAGTGTGGGATTGGCGGACTGATTTTAATCCGGCACGAGCGGCGTTGGTTTCGACATATTGGATGGTGTTCCAGAGTTCCTCGTCGTTTCGAATGATGTGGTCGTAGGTTTCTCCGAGCCAGACCTGGCCGTTGTTTCCCATGAGTTTGTTGAGTTCGTGAGCAGTGAACGATTTCCAAGAATGAAGGATTTCCTTTAAGTGATGTCCGTGCTTGGGAGTGAAAACAGCATGAACATGGTTGGGCATAATGGACCATGAGCGTAGGTCGTAGCGTTCTCCGTGGAAGTGACAGAGGGCTTTTTCAACGATTTCAGCCGCATTGTCATTTTTAAGAATGCACGATCCCATTCCGGCATCGAGGAGCTGTTCGAGTTTTTTACTGAAGAGAACTTTGAATGTTTTGTGGTCCGACTCGGTGAGGTTTTCTGGGGTGTTTGCTATCCAGAGGTCGCGCTGCTGTCTCAGTTCGGAAAGTTTGGACTCGGGTAGGGAATCGGCCAGCCGGAAAGTCACGGAGTAGGTGGCATCGTCGTGTTCCCAATGGGGGAGATTGCTCTGGGAGATTTGGAAGTCGCCCAGTTCGTCGAAGTGAATGGAGAAATCAAATGTAGCACGGGCGTCCCGTCCGTGATCGTTTTCGGGTGACAGGCGGGACGCCTGTCCTACATCCTTTTTATACCAGACTGGGATGCGGTGGCCCCACCAGAGTTGGCGGGAGATGCACCAGTCCTGGATATTTTCCAGCCAGTGGTCGTAAACCTTCTCCCAGCGGTCGGGGAAGAAGCGGATGAGGTGATTCCGTACGGCATCGCGGGCTTCGGTGGTTTTCGGATATTTTAAAAACCACTGTTCCGAGAGGCGGGGTTCGATCGGCACATCCGCGCGCTCGCTGAAGCCGACATTGTTTTCGTGGGGTTCCTCTTTCACGAGGAGTCCGAGTTCGCGAAGCTTGTCCACCGCCTTGGTGCGGGCTTCGAAGCGGTCGAGACCCGCAAATTCGTCGCCAGCGAGGTCGTTCAGTGTGGCGTCGGGGTTGAAAATATCCACGACTGGCAGGTCGTGACGGAGGCCGATCTCATAGTCGGTCTTGTCGTGCGCGGGGGTCACTTTGAGAACTCCAGTACCGAATTCGAAATCCACCGCTTCGTCGCCGATGATCGGCAACAGGGCCTCGACTCCTGTGGGGAGTGGGCGGCGCACATGGAGTCCTATGAGTGCGGTGTAGCGAGGATCCTTGGGATTCACAGCCACAGCGGCATCTGCCATGATCGTCTCAGGTCGGGTGGTGGCGATTTCCAGGAAGGTGCCGGGCTTTTCCACGACTTCGACTTTGTAGTGATAAAAGAAGCCGCGCTGGTTTTTGGGAATGACTTCCTCGTCGCTGAGTGCTGTCAGCGAGACGGGACACCAATTCACCATCCGCTTGCCACGGTAGATCATTCCCTTCGCGTGGAGATCGACGAATACCTCTTGCACCCTGCGCGCGTAGGCCTCATCCATCGTGAAGCGCTCGCGGGTCCAATCGCAGGAACAGCCCAGCTTTTTGAGTTGATTGATGATGATGCCTCCGTGCTTTTCCTTCCACTCCCAGACGCGTTTGAGAAACTCATCGCGGCCGAGATCATGGCGCGTCTTCTTTTCCTCTTTGCGCAGCTTGCGTTCCACCACTGTCTGGGTGGCGATGCCGGCGTGATCGGTGCCCGGAAGCCACAGAACTTCATGCCCGGTCTGGCGCGCGCGGCGGGCAAGAATGTCCTGGAGCGTGTTGTTGAGGACATGGCCGAGCGTGAGGACGCCTGTCACATTAGGCGGGGGGATGACGATCGAGTAGGCGGGCTTCGGCGAGGAGGGGTCGGCGGTGAAGTGGCCCCGCTCGATCCACCAGGAATACCATTTTTCTTCGACAGCTTGCGGTTCGTAGGCTTTTTGCAGTTCAGACATCGCTGCGCATTGTGCAGGGATTTGCGCGTGATTCAATCGGGTTCTTAGGAATCCTCGCCTCTCGCACCGGGCTATGAGGTCAGGCGTTCCCGATCACTCGATAGAAAAGGTGACCGGAACCACTCGTTGTTGGTAACTTCGAGACGGAAAGGGTTGAAAACATCCAGGGCTGAATGACAAGGCGCTGAGCGGTCCAACTAACCAAGTCGCTTGAGGATTGCCCGAAATAGCTATCAAGGGCTTGCTAAGCCCATGTCAATCTATCGCCTGTAAAGCTAACTATCTTGAAGCAGGAAGTCGTATTTTTTCGTATCTCCGAGTTTGAGGAATCTTGATCTGTTTATGTGTGGCCCGCTCCTTTTTATAGCCCATGCATATTTTTAACGGTGCCATTCTCGGCCTTGGCTTGTTTTTCCTAGGCCTTCAGCTCACTGGCCAAAATATGCGATTGCTGACGGGGGGCGGATTCCGTCAGTTTCTTCGATGGGGCACTGGTGGGCCTTGGTCGTCTGGCCTCTGTGGTCTTGTTGCCGGGGCGCTCATGCAGAGTGCCACAGCACTCACATTTATTTTGGTGAGCATGGTCAGCAGTGGTCTTGTTCAGTCGGCGTCGGCTAGGGTCGTCCTCATCTGGTGTAATGTTGGCCTGACTGCGCTGGCATTTCTAGCAGCTTTCAACATCCATCCCCTCGTGGCTTTCGTTGTGGGTCTATCTGGCATTGCCATGGGCTCGGTGCGTCGCAAACCTTGGAACACTATTGCGGGAGCCGTCCTGGGCGTTGGGATTATTCTCTTCGGACTTGAACAATTGGGCACAGAATTAGTTCCTCTCAAGACCGAGACTTGGTTTCGCGATGCCATCACTGCGGCCCTTTCCTCGCCGCTGCAGGCCTTTGGAATTGGGATCGCAGCTTCTGCTCTCCTGCAATCAAACGCCGGTGCTGCCATGGTGCTGATCACTTTTGTGGCTGGTGGTTCATTCGAAGTCGCCGAGGCTGCTCCAGCGATCTATGGCACCAATCTCGGAGCTATCGCTCTGCGGGCATTTCTTGCGCGGGGACTTAGCGGATCTTCGATCCGCCTCGTACGGATGGAGGATTTTTTCTGCCTTTTCAGTGGGTTGCTCATGATGGGGCTTCTTCTCTTGGAGCGCACAGGGATTCCTCTTGTCGTGGCCTTCGCGAACCATCTGCATGGTGAAAATGCCATGCGCCTGGCGGCCGTTTTTTTTCTGTCCAATCTGATCCCCGCACTCATTTTGAGCCCGTTTCTGCCGCTCTGTGAGGGCATGCTTAAGCATTTCTGGCCAAGTGATGCCGCCGAGCGCCCCGGTCAACCGAAGTTCCTCCGTTCTCAAGCGCTTGCCGATCCCGAGACCGCGCTAGATTTGATCCCCAAGGAACTCGGTCGGCTACTCGGGGGCTTGAATCTCTTGGGAAGTGGAGCGACCACTGATGCCGATGCCCAAGAGGCGTCGGCTTTCGAGCAGTTGGGTATCGCCGTTGAGAGTTTCTGCGTGCGATTGGTTTCGGAAAATTCGCTTTCGCAAAATCAATCCCTGCGCTTGCAGCGGTATCGAGCGTGGCTCCACACGATCCGGCACATTGGGGAAGCTGCAGGCGAGCTCAAGGCATCCCGAAATGCCTTGCCTCCAGTCGCTGAAAGCTGTGCGAACGGTCTTCTGAACTGGATGCAGGCAAACATTCTTCTCGGTGCGGAGGCGACGTCGTCGATGGATTCCCAAAAAATTCACCTCTTTTTTGAGTCCAGTAAGCAAAAAGTCGCCTCAGTGCGTGCTTTGAGGAACGCCTCTCTCGAAAATTGCGGGGTGTTTTCTCCTGTTGGAAAACTCGAGATGTCATCCTTGGTCGATAATTTCGACATCACTGCATGGCTCATTCATCGTCTTTCCAAGTTGCAGATGATGACGCTGCAGTCTCTTCCCGCGTCCTTGCCTTCTTAAAATCGTTTGGGAGCGGTTCTGCATGGAAGAGAGCTGTGAGGTGCTTCTGGGTTTCCTCGTCATCCAAGAGCCCGAAATCGTGCAGTTCCTTTTCGAAGACTCTGCGGCCAGCCATTTCATGCATCGGCAACCACTCTCCGATATATCGAAAAATCGATCGCAAATCTGTCGTCGCTGGCTCTTCATCTTGGATCAAGAGCGACCCTGAATGGTTCGTTTCGCCGCACATATCAAGAATGCTTGGCAGGGCGGAGAATTGAAGCCATCCATCGCACCTCATCGAGCGCGTATCGCCTGCAAGCCAAAGGAGGATAGCTCCGTCGATCAGACACGTGCGCGCCCTCACATGCAGACGTGTGCGTGGCGGACGATTCCGAATTTCTTCGAAAAGCATAAGGGCGTTGTCATGGAGTAGGAATCCCGGGCCAATCAATTCAATGATCAATTCCTCTGGAGCGTTGGCGAACGCGGATTCGAGCCTCCCAAGCAGGACCGAGGCATCTTTTTCGCCAAGATTGAGATGGATTTTCAGATAGGGCGTAGGTTTCGAGAAGTCGCTGACAGAGGACGGTCCGAATTCGAATTCCGATTGCCTTGTCCCTTGCGGTTGGCTGGAAATCTGCGGGCGAACGCTTGTGAGAGTGGCATGGATTAGTTGAGCGAATTTTTTCATCATTTCGCCGAGAAACTTAGCAACCTCGCTCAGACATCCGCTGGGGGAGGGGAAAGTTTTTTGAAAAAAATTGCTCTCCTGGTTTGAGGGGTCAATCTCCAGGCTCGTATTCGGTGAATTTGGCAACGTGAACGCCAACATCCAGCATGAGGCCAGTCTGGTTGAATGTGAAAGCCAGGATGCCGTTCTTCCCGGTGGTTGTGGAAACCGCACCATTCAAGAGCCCATCTCCCACTACGAGGCTCGGGGCAAATCCCAATTCGAGCCCTCGCGAATTATCGAGGTAGTTTAATGCATCCTCAGTCATAAAAAAAATCGCGTAGCCGAATTTCTGGATTCCAAGCTCCAGGCCGCAGGAAATCCCTGTCAGGTTGTAAAAACTGAGCGGTTTGAGTTTATGAAATAGCACTCCCGTGCCTGTTTCCACCCCGACTCCCAAACCGAGTTTTTTGGCCTCCGGAAATACGAGGACGGCAAAGGCTCTTTCAACATTGTCGGCCGCAAACGCACTGTGCCTGTATAGGCGAGTCAATGCTCTTCGAGCCTTTTTTTCGAGCTCGTTGGATGAGTCTGCGACAAGCTGCTCGAGTAAACTTACTGACAGCCAAGCGAGCATAATTCCGCGCAAACACCGTTTTCCGGGAAGTCCAAGTTTTTTCATCTCTCCGAAATATCAGTAGCCGAGCCACGTGGGCTATGGGGAGAAGACCCCATAAGGCTCGGCACGCATTAAGGGGAGGGGAGGAGAATAGTTTTTCCTAGCTACAAAAATGTATCGTGCTTGCAGCACTGCGCGTAGCATAAGGACATGTCAAACATTCTTATAACTGGCGCTTCGAGCGGACTTGGCGCAGAACTCGCGAAACGTCTTGCAGCTCGAGGGGATTCTCTTTTTCTAACCGGTCGGTCTGATGAAAAACTCGAAAATTTAGGCTTAGGTGTAGCCTACGGTGCCGCTGATCTCACTGTCTCCGGAGCCGCTGAAATGGTGATCGCATCCGCAGTTGCAGCGCTCGGTGCCATTGATGTTGTGATTCACTGCGCCGGCGTCGGCCTCATCAAGCCCGCCGCAGAGACGAGTGATGCGGAATTCACCCACGTCATGAATGTGAACACTCGCGCGGCATTTCTTCTCGCTCGTGAGGCCTGCAAGACAATGGCTCTTGCTAAGCAGGGCTTGTTCATCACGATTCCGGGAATTCTCGGGAAGGCGCCCATGCGTAATGCCTCAGCTTACGTCGCCAGCAAATACGCGCTCACTGGCATGATCAAATGTTTCGCCCAGGAATACCAGCGCTCGGGCCTTCGGTTTTGCCTATTTCATCTCGGGGGTATCGACACGCCATTCTGGGACACGATCCAGATGGCCGTTCAGCGGGGTAAAATGATCCCTGTTTCAACGGCTGCAGACCTCATTCTGCAGGCAATCGACGCGCCTCCGCACTTGGTTCTCAGCGAGGTCGTGATGCAACCCGAGAGTCATCAGTTGCTCTGATAAACGCTCGCTGGCAAGAGTTAAGCCGGCTAGCGGCCCTGTTTGGTGAGCGCTGCAACTGTCCTTGCTGCCTCGCGGTCTTCGACTCGCTTCTTCAAATCCTGCCTCTTGTCCGTCGCGAGTTTGCCTTTGCCCAGTCCGATCTCCAACTTCACACGGCCTTTTTTCCAGTACAGCCGCAGGGCAGGGATCGTAAGCCCCTCGCGCTCCACCGCTGCAGCAAGTTTGTTGATTTCTCCACGGTGCAGGAGCAGACGCCGAGCCCTCTTGGATTCGTGCTGCTCGTGGCTAGCCTTCTCGTACGGTTGAATGGCACAATCAAAAAGATAGAGATCCCCATTTTGGATGCGGGCGAATGCACCCTGCATTGAGATCAGGCCAGCTCGAAGAGACTTCACCTCCGTGCCTTTGAGCTCCACGCCTGCCTCGAACCTTTCGAGAATGATGTAGTCTCGGAAAGCCTTCCTGTTGGTTGTGATTTCGGCGGACATGGGGCGGCTTGCGAGCCGCTGGGAGCGGATTAGATCGTCTCGGACAACTCTGCGGCAATGACCACTTTGCCTTGTGCAATTTCCTGAAGAGCTATGTCGGCGAGGCCGGTGCCAGGATCTACTTCAATAAGCGGACGGCTCCCAGCATTGAGCTGGCGCACACGGCGGGAAACCATGTTGATGAGGACCTGAGGCTCTGGGATCACTTGAGAGGCTTCGTCGATGTATTGGGCTTTCATTGGTCAGATATCCGCTGTTGGTTGGATTCGCGGATTTGCGAAAATACGGCTCAATCTCAGTCCGTCAATTTTTTTATTTTTTAATTTGACATCTTTCCCAACGCCTCTAAAGTCACGCCTCCCGAAATCGGGGTAAACACTAATCGCAGGAGACCAGACGGTCGCTCGCACTGCAAATAATTAATGCAAAAAAAACGAAGCAAACGCTACCGCGAGGCGGCAGCCAAAATTGAGACAAACAAAAAGTATTCGCTGGCTGATGCCATAACTACCCTCAAGACACTTCCGGCCGTAAAGTTCGACCAGACAGTGACACTTTCTTTCAAACTCGGCGTGGATCCCAAACAGAGTGACCAAATGGTACGTGGTACTTGTCCTCTTCCAAACGGAAGTGGAAAAAATGTGCGGGTTCTCGTTTTCGCTACAGGCCAAGCTGCTGAAGCAGCCAAAGAGGCGGGAGCCGAAATCGTCGGCTTTGAGGACATCATCAAAAAAGTCAGCGGTGGTTTTTCAGACTTCGATGTCGCAATCGCCACTCCAGCCGCGATGGCGGAAGTCAGAAAGCTCGGCCGCGTCCTCGGACCTCGTGGTCTTATGCCGAACCCAAAAACCGGAACCGTCACCGACGACACCGCTAAAGCCGTGAAGGAAGTGAAGGCCGGCCGCGTCGAATTCAAACTTGACAAAAATGGCAACATCGCAGTTCCAGTCGGGAAGTTTTCTTTTGAACAACAGTCCCTCGTTGAGAATGGCTCAGCTGTCATCGATGCCGTAGTCAAGGCACGCCCTGCAACGGCCAAGGGGGCTTTTGTCAATGCCATCACACTCAGCGCGACAATGTCGCCAGGTCTTGCCGTGGACCCAGCACCCTTCCTCAAAAACTAAGCTTTTTATTCCATGAGACCTGAGAAAACACTGATCGTTTCCGACATTCGCGAAAAGCTCCAAGCTTCACCGTACCTTCTCGTCGTTGATTTCACCGGCATGAAGGTGTCGCACTTCGAAAACCTCCGCACCCGCCTTACAACTGTAGGAGCTCGAATGAGCGTCGTGAGAAATACCTTTCTTCGCATCGCTGCTGCCGAACTCCAGATGCCCGAACTCTCGGAATCCCTCGCTGGCCAGACAGCCATGGTCACCGGAGATACCGATATCTGTGCCGCCGCCAAGGTTCTCAAAACCTTTGCTGCCGAGTTCCAGAAGCCAACCGTCCGTGCCGGCGTTCTTGACAATGCCGCTCTCACTGCCGTGCAAGTGGCAAGCCTCGCCGACCTCCCAAGCAAAGACGTTCTCCGCGCCAAGCTCCTCGGTTTGCTGCAGACACCCGCCAGCCAGTTTGTCCGCGTCCTCAACGAACCCGGCGCCAGCCTGGCCCGCGTTCTCAAAGCCAAAGGCGACGCGCTCGCCGAAGTTCAGTAATTCCAAAAAATTTCATCCTCACGCCGAGAAGGTAGGGGGATGGACAACAACAACACATAACCGGTTCCTTGTCGGTCTGGCGGCTGCCTGACTCAATCTTCCCGATGCCTCGGGGCTCGACGATACCAAAACTCATACTACAATACCATGGCAGATACAAACGCACTCGTCGATCAGCTCAGCGGACTCACCGTCCTTGAAATTGCTGACCTCGTTAAACTACTCGAAGAAAAATGGGGCGTCAGCGCCGCAGCTCCCGTAGCTGCAGCCGCCGCTGGCCCTGCAGCCGCAGCTGCACCAGTTGAAGAGAAAACCTCCTTTGATGTGATCCTCACCGAAGCCGGTGGAAACAAAATCGCCGTCATTAAGGAAGTGCGCGCCTCTGTGGCCGGCCTCGGTCTCGCAGAAGCCAAGGCTCTTGTCGAAGGCGCACCCAAGACTCTCAAAGAGGGTGTCACCAAGGAAGAAGCTGCCGAGATCAAGAAAAAGATCGAAGCCGCTGGAGCCAAGGTCGAAATCAAGTAAGCCAGTTTCAATCTCCGCAGGGAGGTCTGGAATAAACCTTGACCTCCCTGTGGATTTCGCCATTTTCTCACGTTCGCTTTATTAGTCAAAAAAACACTCATCTGCTCCTTCGCCATCACAGAGCATCCCAGTATCCGCTACTGGAAACCCAGGAAAATATCCAGGGCCTTTCAGATACGGAGCTTTTTGCTTTTGCAAAGAGACCAGTGAACCCAGCCTTATATTAGGCAAAAACAACCCGCGGCACCGCAAAAAAAACATGTCTGAACGCATTCATTTCGGAAAATTGACAGAGGTCATCCAGCCACCAAACCTTATCGAACTGCAGGTTAATTCCTACAACGAGTTTTTTCAAAAGGATGTCCTTGCCAGCAAACGCCGCGATGTCGGTTTGCAAGCCGTCTTCCGCGAATTTTTCCCTATCTTTGGATTCGAAGACAAATCCTCTTTGGATTTTGTCAGTTACGAGCTCGGCGAATCAAAAATGTCGGCGATCGAGTCCCAGCGCGAAGGGCAATCCTTCAGCGCCCCTCTTTACGTGACTTTCCGTTACAAAGACGACCGTAGCACAAAGGAAGAAAAAGTTTACATGGGTGAACTCCCGCTCATGACTCCGCAGGGCACGTTTGTGATCAACGGCGCGGAACGTGTTGTCGTTTCCCAGCTCCACCGCTCACCAGGCATCTGCTTCGAGACTTCCGTTCATGCCAATGGAAAAATCCTCCACGGCTTCCGCATCATTCCTGATCGGGGATCATGGATCGAAGTTCAGTTCGATACTACCGATCTCCTCTACGTTTACCTCGATCGCCGCAAACGCCGCCGCAAATTTCTGGCCACTACATTCCTCCGTACTTTGGGCTTCCCCGGTGACGAGGACATCATCAATCTTTTCTACAAAACTCAAGATCTCAAACTGAGCGAGAAACTCGATGAGGAAGAAATCGCCACGAAGGTTCTCATTGCTGATATCCGCGATGGGGAGATCACTGTCGGTCGTGCTTTCGAGCCACTCACCACTGCTATCGTTCGTCAGTTGATTGGCCTCGGTCACAAATCCGTGAAGGTCGTCGATACCAAGGATGACGACACGATCATCAAGTCCCTCAAAAAAGATCCTGCCCACGACGAGGATGAGGCTCTCAAAGATATCTATCGCAAACTGCGCCCTGGCGACCCGCCAACTGTTCAAAACGCGCGCAGCATGCTCAAACGACTTTTCTTCGACGCCAAACGATATGACCTTGGCCGAGTTGGTCGTCACAAAATCAATCAGAAACTCGACCTGAAGATCAGCCAAAGCGAGCGCACACTTACTAAAGAGGATTTCGTTGCCGCTATGAAATACCTTGTCCGCCTTCGCGGGGGTGATGGCATGACGGATGATATTGATCATCTCGGAAGTCGCCGCGTGCGTACTGTGGGCGAGCTTCTTGCCAACCAGTGCCGCGTAGGTCTGGCCCGCACCGAGCGCCTTGTCCGCGAGCGCATGACGTTGTTTGATATCACGACCGATCAGATCACTCCGCAGAAACTCATCAACCCGAAATCACTAAGCGCTGTCGTGCGCGACTTCTTTGGCCGCAGCCAGTTGAGCCAGTTCATGGATCAGACGAATCCGCTCTCCGAGTTGACCCATAAGCGCCGTCTATCGGCTCTCGGGCCAGGAGGTCTCAGCCGCGACCGTGCTGGCTTTGAGGTTCGCGACGTGCATCCATCACATTACGGTCGTATCTGCCCAATCGAGACGCCCGAAGGTCCAAACATTGGCCTCATCAGCTCCTTGAGCACCTTCGCCCGCATCAACGAGTTCGGCTTTATCGAAACCCCGTACCGCAAGGTTGCCAATGGCCGTGTCACAGATCAGGTCGAATACCTCAGTGGTGACCGTGATGAAAATTTCTACATCGCGCAGGCAAATTCTTCAGTTGATGCCAAAAACAATCTTTCGGGTGAAAAGGTTTCTGCACGTTACCGCGGAGATTTCCTTGAGGTTGAGCCGGGTAAGATCCAATACATGGACGTCTCGCCGAAGCAACTCGTTTCTGTAGCAGCCGGACTTATCCCATTCCTAGAACACGATGACGCCAACCGGGCCCTCATGGGCTCGAATATGCAACGCCAAGGCGTTCCATTGCTCGTATCGGAATCCCCTCTCGTTGGAACAGGCCTTGAGGGGCTAGTTGCACGTGATTCGCGAGCAGTTATTTGCTCAGAGTCCTCTGGAAAAGTCGCCTCAGTTACCGCGAATCAAATCGTAATTACCAAGGACGGCATGCTTCCCGAAGGCAAAAAGAAGATTAAAGACGATCCAGAAAATGGCGTTTATGTCTACGAACTCAGGAAATTCATGCGCTCCAATGCAAGTACATGCATCAACCAGAAGACGATTGTCAAAAAAGGCCAGTCGATTAAAAAAGGTGATGTCATTGCAGATGGACCGAATACCGAGAAAGGGGAACTCGCCCTCGGTCGTAACGTCTTAGTCGCCTTCATGCCGTGGAATGGCTACAACTTCGAAGATGCTATTCTCATCTCCAAGCGCGTTGTGAAAGAGGATATCTACACCTCTATCCATATCGATGAATTCGAAATCGGTGCGCGTGATACCAAACTTGGACCAGAGGAAATCACCCGCGATATTCCAAACATCAGTGAAGAAGCCCTTCAAAACTTAGGTGCTGATGGGGTTATCCATATCGGCGCGGAAGTAAAGCCCGGCGATATTCTTGTTGGAAAAATTACGCCAAAGAGCGAAACAGAACTCGCTCCTGAAGAGCGACTCCTCCGCGCTATCTTCGGTGAAAAGGCAGCTGACGTCAAAGACACCTCTCTCACAGTCCCTTCTGGCACCTATGGTATCGTCATGGATGTGAAGGTTTCATCTAAAAAAGAAGTAGCCCGCACGAAAATGACTCCTGCGGAATCTAAGCGTCAGCAGAAAATGATCGTCGAAGATTTCGGAAAACGTAAAGACGAATTGCATGAGCAACTCACTGCGGCGCTTTCGAATATCCTTCTTAATGAAAAAATTCCTTTGGATGTCGTTAATGCACAAACCGGTGAGATCATCATCCCTGCCAATCGCAAGATCACCAAGGAACTTCTCCGCAAACTAGCCAAGGTTTACAACCACGTCGAGATCGACCCAAGCCCGATCCGCAACAAAATCCACGAGATCATTGGTCAGTTTGAACATAAATTTGTGGATTTGGAAAATGAGCGCGATTCCAACCTCGGTCGCATCGAAAGCGGCGATGATATCGATCCTGGTATTATCAAACAGGTCAAAGTTTATATCGCCAGCAAGCGCAAACTCAGCGTAGGCGACAAAATGGCAGGCCGTCACGGAAACAAAGGCGTCGTTGCGAAAATCGTTGCCGAAGAGGATATGCCATATCTTGCCGATGGAACTCCGGTGGATATCGTCCTGAATCCTCTTGGGGTGCCAAGCCGAATGAACGTGGGACAAGTTCTTGAGACGCACTTAGGTGTTGCCGCAAAAGCGCTGGGATTTAAAGTAGCAACACCCGTGTTTGATGGTATTCCAGAGTCAAAGATTCGCGAATTCCTCAATGAGGCCAAAAAAGTCGAAGGCTTCACTTGGATCAACGAAAATGGTAAATCTACTCTATATGATGGACTTACTGGCGAACCGTTCGATCAACAAGTCGTCGTGGGCTATATCTATATGCTCAAACTCGGCCACTTGGTTGCGGACAAGATCCACGCCCGTGCCGTTGGACCATACAGTCTTGTTACCCAGCAACCTCTCGGCGGCAAGGCCCAATATGGTGGCCAACGCTTCGGCGAGATGGAAGTCTGGGCTCTCCAAGCCTACGGAGCAGCTTACACCCTTCAAGAGCTCCTCACAGTCAAATCCGACGACGTCGCTGGGCGCACACGCATTTACGAGAGCATTGTCAAAGGTGACAATTCCCTCGAAGCAGGCGTACCCGAGTCGTTTAACGTTCTCATTAAAGAAATGCAGGGCCTCGGACTAGATGTCCGCGTGGGAGGTAAGCAACCCGCCTCTCTCACCGAAGGCCTCGCCTGACCCAAAACCAAAACCCGACACAACCTGACGAATCATAAATGAAAGATTTAAACTTTAACGAATCCGTTGGTGAAGCGAAGCCCGTTGGTTTTGATGAAGTCGCCATCACGGTGGCTTCTCCTGATGCCATGCGCAATTGGAGCAAGGGAGAGGTTAAAAATCCCGAGACCATCAATTACCGTACCTTCAAACCAGAAAAGGGAGGTCTCTTCTGCGAGCGTATATTTGGTCCAACACGTGACTGGGAGTGCTCTTGCGGTAAATATAAGCGTATCAAACACAAGGGTGTGATCTGTGATCGCTGCGGTGTGGAGATTACTCTCTCCCGCGTTCGCCGCGAACGCATGGGCCATATCGATTTGGCTGTTCCTGTCTCTCACATCTGGTTCTACAAGTGCATGCCTTCGCGCTTAGGCCTCATGCTCGACATGACCTCCCGCGCCCTTGAACGTGTTATCTACTACGAAGATTTTATCGTTATTGACCCAGGTACCACTCCCCTCGAGAAGTGCCAACTCCTGACCGAAGCTGAATTTCGCGATGCTGAGGAACAATACGGCGAGGAATTCACTGCCGGTATGGGGGCAGAAGCTCTCCAAAAAATCCTTGCCTCGATGGATCTTGCTGTTGCTCAGAAGGAAATTGAAGAGTCCATGGGCTCCACACGCAGTAAGCAACTCCGTAAAAAACTCGCTAAACGCCTCAAACTTGTTCAAGGGTTTGCCGACTCGAAGACACGTCCAGAGTGGATGATTCTGAACGTTCTCCCAGTAATTCCACCGGACCTCCGCCCACTCGTGCCGCTTGAAGGTGGTCGCTTCGCAACCTCGGATTTGAATGATCTCTACCGCCGCGTTATCAACCGCAACAACCGTCTCCGCACCCTCTTGCAGTTGAAAACGCCCGAAGTGATCATCCGTAACGAAAAGCGTATGCTCCAAGAATCGGTGGATGCTCTTTTCGATAATGGTCGTCATGGACGCGCCGTTGCAGGCGCAGCTAATCGTCCGCTCAAGTCTTTGAGCGATATGCTGAAAGGTAAGGGCGGTCGTTTCCGTCAAAACCTGCTCGGCAAACGCGTGGATTACTCTGGTCGTTCCGTCATCGTCATTGGTCCCGAGCTCAAGCTCCATCAGTGCGGGTTGCCCAAGAAAATGGCGCTAGTTCTTTTCGAGCCATTCATTATCCGCCGCCTGAAGGAACTTGGTTACGTCCACACCGTGCGCAGCGCCAAGAAACTCATCGAGCGCCAAACTCCCGAAGTTTGGGACATCTTAGAGGAGGTCACCCAAGGCCATCCTGTCATGCTCAACCGCGCCCCAACCCTTCACCGCTTATCCATCCAAGCGTTTGAGCCGATTCTCATCGAAGGCGAAGCCATTCGAATCCACCCCCTCGTATGTACCGCCTACAATGCGGACTTCGACGGTGACCAAATGGCCGTTCACGTTCCGCTTTCGGTTGAAGCCCAAATGGAAGCCCGCATGCTAATGCTGGCCCCCAACAATATCTTCTCGCCGTCCAGCGGAAAACCCATCACTACGCCTTCACAGGACATTCCGCTCGGTTGCTACTACCTCACGCAGAAACCTCGCGGTGAGGACGCGGATAAAGCCAAGCGCATGCCTCTCTTCGACAATTCCTATGAGGTGGAGTTGGCCCTCTCTGAACGTTCGATTCGCACTCAGACCCGTGTGCTCTTAAAAAACCCCGACCATGGAATCGAAACCGTCTATGGTGACCCTACCAAGTCGGTGATCGAGACCACAGCAGGACGCGTCATCTTCAACCAAATCTGGCCCAAAGCGCTCGGATTTTACAACAAGGTCTGTGGTAAAAAGCAACTCTCGGACATTATCTTGCGCTGCTACAAATCCAGCGGTCAACAGGTCACTGTAGAGACACTCGACCGCCTCAAGGAACTCGGCTTCCGCGAAGCCACGCGCGCTGGTATTTCCATCGGCATCAATGACATGATGGTTCCAAAGGAAAAAGTCCAACTCCTTGAGAAGGCCTACCGCGAAATCGGCGAAGTTGAAAAACAATACCGCCGAGGCATTATCACCGACGGAGAACGCAAAAACAAAGTACAAGATATTTGGACCCATACAGGTGAGGAGATCGCAAACGCCCTCTTCCGTACTCTGGAATACAACGATAACCGTCGTGACATGAACCCTGTGTTCATGATGGTGGACTCGGGGGCCCGTGGTAACCGGACCCAAGTCAAACAGCTCGCAGGCATGCGCGGTCAGATGGCCAAGCCTTCGGGCGAAATCATCGAGCAACCTATTACGGCAAACTTCCGCGAGGGACTCACAGTTTTGGAGTACTTCATTTCGGCTCACGGCGCACGCAAGGGGCTTGCTGACACCGCCCTGAAGACCGCTGACTCAGGTTATCTAACCCGCAAACTCGTTGACGCTGCCCAAGACGTGATCATCACCATTGATGACTGCCAGACTGGCAATGGCATCGTCGTCCGCCCAATCTACGAAGGCGACGAGGAAGTCGTCAGTCTCTCAACCCGTATCGTTGGCCGCACTAGTTGCGAAACAGTCAAAGACCCGATCACTGGCAAGCCAGTCTTGAAAAAAGACCAGCTCGTTGATGAAGAAATAGCCGCTTGTCTCGAGAAAATCGGTCACGAGCAGCTCAAAATTCGCTCCGCACTTACCTGCGAATCAAAGCGGGGTATTTGCATCAAATGCTACGGCCGCAGCTTGGCAACCGGCGGTATGATTAAAATCGGCGAAGCCGTTGGTATCATTGCCGCGCAGTCCATCGGTGAACCCGGTACCCAGCTTACGATGCGAACCTTCCACGTCGGAGGCGCTGCTAGCCAGACGTTTAAACAACCGATCATCAAAGCCAAGAATGATGGTACTATCCGCTTCAACGATCTCAAAGTCGTCGAAACGGTGGACAAAACCTTCGTCGTACTCAATAAAAACGGTACTGTCACACTCCACGCAAAGGACGGTCGTGAACTCGAGAGCTACAATATCGTTGTCGGTTCAGTTATTTCCATCAACGATGGCGACACTGTTAAAAAAGGACTCACACTCGTGCAGTGGGATCCTTATAACGTGCCGATCATCACAGAAAAAGCCGGCCGCATCGAGTTCCGCGATATGATCCCCGGTGTCACAATCCGCCAAGAAATCGACGAATCCACTGGAGTTCGTGGCAATGTCGTCATCGAGCACAAAGAAGATTTGCACCCGCAAATCATTGTGGTGGACGAGGCAAAAAAACTTCTCGCCAGCTACTCCATCCCTGCAGGAGCCCACATCGAAGTTAAGGAAGGCGCGAAAGTTCCTGCTGGACAACGTGTGGCCCGAACACCCCGCAAGATTGGCAAGACGAAAGACATCACTGGCGGTCTCCCGCGTGTGGCCGAGCTTTTCGAGGCCCGCCGGCCGAAAGACGCTTGCGATATAGCCAAAATCGATGGCGTCGTTGAAATCGGAGGCACGGTTCGCGCTAAACGTCGGCTCATCGTCAAAGATACCGAGACCGGTGCCGAGGAGGAGCATCTTATCCCGCTCAATAAGCACATCATTGTCTTCAAGGGCGATGCTGTTAAGAAAGGCCAGCAATTGACCGACGGTCCCGTTGTGCCTCACGAAATTCTCGAAATCTGCGGCCCTCAAGAGCTTCAGGAGCACCTCCTCAACGAGGTCCAAGAAGTCTATCGCTTACAAGGTGTTGAGATCAACGACAAGCACATCGAAATCATTGTTCGTCAAATGCTCCGCAAGGTGAAAATCACCGAGCAAGGCGATACGTCCCTCCTCTGGGGTGACCAAGTCGACCGCCTTGCCTTTGAGGCTGAAAACGAAGCTGTAACGGCCAAGGGTGGAAAGCCCGCCGAAGCAAGTCCGGTCCTACTAGGTATTACCAAGACCGCTCTCGAAACCGATAGCTTCATTTCCGCCGCATCCTTCCAAGACACGACACGCGTCTTGACCGAAGCAGCCACACTTGGCAGAATTGATAGACTTCGCGGCTTCAAAGAAAACGTTATCATGGGCCACCTGATCCCCGCAGGCACCGGCTTTGAGACAAACCGCAGAATTCAAATCACTCAGGTCGGCGACGCCTTTGGAGCCGATAAGAAAGAATCGCAAAAAGCCGCAAGTTAATCCACCACACATATCATGTCAGAAGCCACAGAAAACCAACCAAACCTCGAACTTATGACGGAGCTCCTCGAAGCTGGCGTTCATTACGGACACCAGACAAAACGATGGAATCCCAAAATGAGGGATTACATTCTTGAGGAAAAAAATTCGATTTACATTATCGACTTAGAGCTCACCATCGAGCAGATTGATACCGCATCTCACTACTTGCGTGACCTCGTCCGTAATGGGGGGAAAGCCCTCTTTGTAGGGACCAAGAAGCAAGCTCAAGGTGCTATTGCCGAAGCTGCTGAGGCCACTGGTCAATTCTATGTCAATCAGCGATGGTTGGGCGGAACGCTCACCAACCTAACCACGATCCGACGCAGCGTGGCTCGCCTCAAAGAAATTCAAGCTCTTGAAAAATCTGCAGCTTTTGCCAAGATCAACAAAGCTGAGGCATCATCCATCCGTCGCGAAGGGGTTAAGCTCCTCCACAACCTCGGCGGTATTGCCGAGATGGGCAAACTCCCGGACGTCATGGTCGTCATTGACACAGTGCGTGAGGAAATCGCCGTAGCCGAAGCCAATCGCCTCGGAATTCCAGTCATCGCCATCGTGGACACCAATAGCAATCCAGAGAAAATTGCTTACCCCATTGCTGGTAACGATGACGCCATCCGCTCGATCCGCGTTGTTCTCTCGAAACTCGTTGAATCCATTCTCGAAGGCAAGGGCGCCGGTGCCAAATCCCGCAAACAGGAACTCGCTCCAGTAGCCGAGTAAAAAAGTTTTCAGTTTTCAGTTTTCAGTCGCTTGAATTGGCGGCTGGACTGAAACCCTGAAACTAGAGTTTAAACACATAAAACTTAAAATGTCCGAAATCTCAGCAAACCTCGTTAAAGAACTCCGCGAAAAAACCAACGCGGGGATGATGGATTGTAAAAGAGCCCTCACCGAAGCTGGTGGCGATCTCGCTGCTGCCGAGGAACTCCTACGCAAAAAAGGCATCGCCAGCGCTGGTAAGAAGGCCTCGCGCGAAGCCAAAGAGGGAACCATCGCCTCTTACATCCATCTTGCCGGAAAAGTCGGCGTTCTCGTAGAAATCAACTGCGAAACCGACTTCGTCGCAAAAAACGAAATCTTCCGCGATTTCGTGAAAGATGTAACCCTTCACATTGCAGCATCCCATCCGCTCTATGTAACCCGCGAGCAAGTCCCTGCCGACCTCCTCGCCCGCGAGCGCGAAATTGCAGCCGCTCAAGTCCAAGGCAAACCGGCCAACATCGTGGAAAAAATTGTTGATGGCAAAATCGATAAGTTTTACGGAACCGTCTGCCTCCTCGAACAACCATTTATCAAAAACCCAGAGATCACCCTCAAGGATCTTGTCTCCAGCAAAATTGCGGAACTCGGTGAGAATATCATCATCCGCCGATTTACCCGCTACACAGTCGGTGAAGATCTTTCCTGAGATTTGAAACTCTTTATGGGGTCATGGTTTTAAAGCCGTGGCCCCATTTTTTTATGCAATCCCAAATTCACAGCATACGCCTTCTATTAGAGTTGGGGGATCGCTCTTGACTTCAACCATGTTTGATTTCCGTAGGCAATTCGTTTGGGCATTGCTCGGGGCAGTCTTCTCTCTCTTGACTCTTTGTGCTGAACCCATTGACGCGCCCGAAGCAAAAATCCTCCCGCCTTCTCCCGACGCCCCAGAGCGAGTCGAACTCTGCCGGGTGCAAATTTTTCTTGATCGCGCAGGCTTCCGACCTGGGAAGATCGATGGACTCGGCGGCGAGTTCACTCAGAAAGCCGCCGACCGTTATTGCGATTCCGTCGGCATTCCACGCGGCACGGTTCTGGACATCTCTTCTGTGCCAGTATCCTACAGGGAGCACATCATCTCCGAAGACGATGCCCGCTGGGTTGGTCCCACCGCCTCCACTCCTGCCCAGCAGGCCAAGCTCAAGACCCTTAAATACGGATCACTCTGGGAGGCTATTGCGGAGCGTTTTCATTGCGACCAAAAATTCCTTCTTGAACTCAATCCACAAGTCGCCGACCCGGTCATCGGCTCTGTCCTTCGTGTTCCCGACGTTCCAGAATTTCTGCTATCGGATGTCAAGGCGCTGGAAAAAGAACGCGCTGCCAAGGGTAAGAATGTGGTACTCCCCGCCACCCTGCCGCCGCCAGCGCCTCCGTTGCCCGCGCCCGCATCCTATGATTTATCCCGACCCATCCAGCCACCTCTCATTGATCAAACCCCTCCGCCCACACCTACCCCCACCCCCACTCCTACACCCACTCCTACACCCACTCCTACACCCACTCCTACACCCACTCCGATTGCCACCCCCGAGCCCAAGCGCTCAATAGTGCTCCTTCGTACGGAACGTCTGATCGAACTCTACGAGGGTGGTCGCATCATCGGTTGCTTCCCCTGCACACCAGGCTCCGCAAAAATCCCTGTCCCGCCCGGCACTTGGAAAATCATCAGCAACCTCCTGCTTCCTCATTTTCGTTGGGATAAGTCCATTCTCGAAAGCGGCGTACGCAGCGAGAACGCATTCATGCTGCCTCCTGGTCCCAACAGCCCTGTAGGCATTGTGTGGATGGGCATAAATCGCCCGAGTATCGGCATCCACGGTACGAATACTCCGGACCGCATTGGACGAAATGAAAGCAGTGGCTGCATTCGCTTAGCCAACTGGGACGCCTTCACGCTCTGCCAACTCGTGAAAGCTGGCACCCCAGTCGAAGTCCGCTGAAGCCCTCTCAGCCCCATCCGCGAATTTTTTAAAATCCTGGCTGGGTTATTTTTTGGGAAGTGTGACTTCGAGGCGGCCGTTTTGGTAGTCCACCTTCAATTCCTCGCCGCGTACTGGTCCGGGCAAGGTCATCGATTGCGTGGACGATCCGCTACTGAAGGCGCTCGATCCGCCCGAGGAGGATTTTTTTTCGTGCTTGGTCGTAATGGTGACTGCTCGTTCGTTGTCCACGTTCACGCTCACGTTGCGTGCCTGATCCTCTGGTAGGGTAGCGCTCAGCATGTAGGCGCTGCCTTTGTCTTCCAGTTGAAATTCCGAAGATCTAGCCCCCGTCTGGAGTTGTGGAGCGATACCTCCAAGAAATGTGCTCAAGAGATCTTGGCTGGATGTGCCGCTAGGGGAGGGGGCATCTTCATTTCCGATTTGCTGCAGCATGTTTGCCGCTTGGGAGAGGACCTGATTGCGAAGCGCATCGAATCCTGTATTCAAGGGGCTTTGCGAGGGGAACGCCGAATCGATCCCAGCGTGCGCTGGATCGCCCTTCGGAATCGAGATGACAAGTTGGCCTCCCGCACGCTTGATGCCTAGCGCCGCATCAGCTTGCGCTTGGGGTAGGGAAATCCGTTGCTCGTATTGAATGCCAGCAGCCGTGGCGGTTGAGTTCAGAAGCAAAGTGGAACCTGTGAGGCGCACGTTGACGTCCGTTGATTCGGGGACTCCGACGCTCACCGTGTAAGCAGATGGATCCTCCCGCAGATCAATCGAGGAATTCAGAATGGACTTTGTTTGTTGTGACTCGCCGGCCACGGCTGCAATGCTGAAAATAGAGAAGCTGGTTAGTGCGAGAAAATGCGAGATGCGGTTGGGAATTCTCTTCATGTTGTGATTTGGATCTTCTGAGAAAAGACAAAGCGTTCGCTGCTCTGTTCAATGTAGTTTTGCACTCTTTTTCGAAAAGATGAGCATAGCCCAGCCAGCCAGCAACAATAAGCCTCCCAAGGGCGTTACCGCTCCAAGCCAGCGAAGATTGGTGATGGCTAGAATATAAAGCGAGCCGGAAAAAACCAGTGTCCCTGCCGCCCAGATCCAGACGACCAACGGCCTCCGCTCCGAGGCCCAGAGCGCTGCCACAGCGTGGAGCAGGTGGTAAAGGACAGCCGTCTGCCAGATCGTTGCGGTGTCATTCGCAGAAAGGATGTTTTTGAGGCCATGAGCTCCAAATGCTCCGAGCGCGACGCCTAGAAATCCTAGCACGCCTGCGATTTTAAGTGTGATCCCGTTTTGCATGGCTCCACCAATCACTCACTCTCCGCGGTAACTGCAGCGAGCAAAGGGCGTCTCGTGAATCACGATTTCCGCAAGCCCGGACAACTGGGGAGCAAGCCTTCCCCAAAGCCATCCCGCCATGATTTCGATAGTCGGGTTCTCCAGCCCTGGCACGTCGTTCAAATAGCTGTGGTCAAGCTCTTCGATGATCGGCTTCATCGCGGCGCTAATGAGTGCGTGGTCGTAGAGCCAGCCGGTCTCGGGATCCACCTCACCTTCCACCGAGACCTCGATGGTGAATGTGTGGCCGTGGAGCCTTGCGCACTTGTGTCCAGCGGGAACCTTCGTGAGGCTTTGTGCGGCTTCGAGAATGAAATCTTTGGTGAGGCGGACTTTCATGGCGATGATTTATACTGATGTCCGCCCAGTATCCCAATTTATTTTCGCGCTGAATTTCTCCTTGCTCTCGCGACTTTTGCATGACACTTTGCCCTCCTTAATTAACAAAACGAAATATCAAATGGCAAAAGCAGCAGCAGCAGTTACTGAGGTGGACTCTCTCCGCCTCCACGAAAAAGACACAGGCAGCGCAGACGTTCAGATCGCGCTCCTCACCAAACGAATCAGCTCACTCACCGAGCACTTGAAGGTCAACGCGAAGGATCATGCTTCCCGCCGCGGACTCCTGAAGCTCGTCGCCACACGGCGCAGTTTGCTCGATTATCTCAAGCGCACGGCTACCAGCCGCTACACGTCGGTCCTCCAGAAATTGGACCTACGTAAGTAACGCGACTCCTCACCCAAAGCCCCGTTTACCAGCGGGGTTTTTTCCTAAAATCCGTCCGCCAACTTCTGGCGGGCACACACGCACTTATTTATTATGTCCCATACCACTACAGCCCCAGCGGGCACCTCACCCATTATTTTTGAATCTGGCAAACTCGCGAAACTCGCCGACGGCGCCGTTACCGTTCGCTCCGGCGACACTATTGTGATCGTCACGGCCGTCTCCGCCACCACCATTAAGGAAGGCCAAGACTTCTTTCCTCTCACCGTCGAGTACAAGGAAAAGGCTGCCGCAGTCGGCAAATTCCCAGGCGGCTACTTCAAACGCGAAGGCCGTCCCACCGAGAAGGAAATCCTCACCGCTCGCATGACCGACCGTCCCCTGCGTCCGCTCTTTCCGAAGGGTTACCTCTACGACACGCAGATCATCACGCTCCTCTTGAGTGCGGATGGTCAGAACGATCCCGATATGCTCTCGATCAATGGTGCCTCCGCCGCCCTATGCGTTTCGGACATCCCTTTCGCAGGTCCTGTTGGAGCGGTTCGTGTTGGTCGCATCAATGGTGAGTTCGTTATCAACCCTACCCATTCTGACCGTGAGCACAGCGACCTCGACCTCGTCTATGTCGGCGATGGTGAGAAAGTGATCATGATCGAAGGCGCCGCCACCGAACTTCCTGAAGCGGAGTTCATCAAAGCCCTTGATTTCGCCCGTGATGCCGTGCGCCTCATCGTTCAAGCTCAGCGCGACCTCGCCGCTGCCGTCGGCAAAGCCAAACGCAATGTCCCGCTCTTCTCGGTTGCCGACTCGATTTCCGAAGTCGCTTACCAAGTCGCCGGAGATCGCATCGAAGCTGCCATCTATACATCGGGCAAAGTCGCCCGCAGCAAAGCGATCGGCACACTCCGCGAGGAAGTCGAAAAAGCCGTACTCGAAAAATTCCCGACCGCCTCGAAATTTGAAATCTCTCAGGCGTTCGATTACCTACAGAAAAAAGCCTTCCGTGTGAGCATTCTCGACCGCCAGAAACGTTGCGACGGCCGTGGATTCCATGACCTTCGCCCCCTCTCCGGTGAGGTCGGTCTTCTTCCACGCACGCATGGCTCTGCCCTCTTCGCCCGTGGCGAAACCCAAGCTCTCGGCATCGCGACTCTCGCTCCGGCAGATGAGGCTCAGATGATCGACTGCTACGGCGGTGGACCTGACTCAAAGCGCTTCATGCTTCACTACAACTTCCCGCCTTTCAGCGTGGGTGAGACTGGCCGTTTCGGTGGACAAAACCGCCGAGAGGTCGGTCACGGTGCTCTTGCCGAGCGCTCGATTGAGGCAGTCATCCCAAGCGAAAAAGATTTTCCTTACTCGCTCCGCGTCGTCAGTGAAGTGATGGAATCCAATGGTTCCACCTCCATGGCCAGTGTCTGTGCAGGCGTTCTCGCCCTCATGGATGCAGGCGTGCCGCTCAAGGCCCCCGTTGCCGGCATCTCGGTCGGCCTCGTGACCGAATACGAAGGCGAAACCCTGAAGCGCTACACCACGCTCACCGACATCCTCGGCAGCGAGGACCACTTCGGAGACATGGATTTCAAACTCTGCGGAACATCCGAAGGCGTCACTGGCTTCCAGCTTGACCTCAAGCTCCCTGGTATTTCCCACGAGATCATGTTTGAGGCCGTCGCCGAGGCAAAGACCTCGCGCACGAAAATCCTCGACGTCATGAATGGCATCCTCTCCGCACCTCGCTCTGAGTTGAGCCAATATGCACCACGCATCGAGACTATCCGCATCAGCCCTGACAAGATCGGCCTCATCATTGGCCCAGGCGGCAAAACAATCAAAGGCATCGTTGCCGAGACCGGTGCCGAGATCAACATCGAGGACGACGGAGCCGTGCACATCTACTCTAACAATGGCGACAGCCTGAAACGCGCCAAGGAAATCATCCTCGGCATGACCAAGGAAATCTCCATCGGCGAACTCTACCAAGGCGCAGTTGTATCGATCAAAGAATTCGGCGCCTTCGTCGAAGTCCTACCCGGCAAAGACGGTCTCTGCCACATCTCGGAACTCGCCGACTTCCGTGTCAACAAAGTCGAAGATGTCGTGAAAATGGGCGACTCCATCTGGGTCAAATGCATCGGCGTCGACGACAAGGGTCGTATCAAACTCAGCCGCAAAGCCGCGATGAAAGACCGCGACGAAGCTGCCGCAGCACCTCAAGCCTAAACTCAGCACACAAAATCAAAGAAAGGGGCTCCTGTGACCGGGAGTCCCTTTTTTTTAACAGGCCGGAAAACTGTCTCCCTTGGGGTTGCTACGGCGCTTGAGCAAGATCTGCCTTTTATGAGATTTTTCTTTCGAGCACTTTCCTCATAGAACCGATACGATTTTAACGACCACACTTATGCAAAAAACAAACGCCCTTGCTGGACAACCGGAACTCACCCGTTCCCTGAGTTGCTGGGGCGTGATGGGGCAATCCATCGCAACAGTTGCTCCGACGGCGACTCCCGCTGTCAATGTTGCTCTTATTTTTGTCGCGCTTGGCGGTGCTTCTTGGGTCACTTACATCATCGCAACGCTCGCGATTCTGCTCGTTGCGTTGAACATTATCCCTCTGGCAAAAACATTCGCTGCCTCTGGGTCACTCTCGGATTTTGTAGGTCATGGGTTGGGCGACTCGGGGCGGATTGCTGCGGGTTGGATGATGCTTCTCGCTTATTTTTCAAATGGCATCGCGATCATTTCGGCATCTGTTGCCTACATCCATTCGCTTTTTGACGCTGTGGGATTTCCCATTCCCACGCTTATTCTGATCGTGGCCGTTGGAAGTCTGGCCGGCTTCCTGGCTCTTCAAAACATTCGATTGGCAACGGGACTCATGTTGGGACTCGAGGCGATTTCGATGGCACTAGTCATTCTGCTGTGTTTCCAAATCTTGGGCCTTATCGGTTGGAAAGGAGATTGGGCTGAGATGAATCTGAAAGGCGTCTCCCTGAACGGTCTCAGTAGCGCTCTTTTGATGGGCTTTTTTAGTTTTGTGGGATTTGAGTCCGCCGCGAGCCTGGGCGCAGAGGCGAAAAATCCCCTCCGGACGATTCCGATGACCCTCTTAGCGACTCCAGTATTTTCCGGCTTGTTCTTCTTGTTTTCGACATACGTTATTACATTAGGATTCATTCATTTTTCAATGAATGTCGGGGCGATAGATGTGCCGCTCGATGAACTCGCGAAGCAGATGAACCGCCCTGCGCTCGGAACTCTCATCACCGTCGGCACCACGATTAGTTTGTTTGGCTGCACGATGGCATCGCTCGTTGCGGCTTCGCGAACCGTATTTTCGTTGGCACGGAACGGATCCCTGCCCAGCATGTTAGGGCGATTGAATCCTCAAACCCATAATCCTCGAAATGCAGTGCTTGCCACAATCGGCGTCGTTCTTCCCATAACGTTGGTTTTCGGTTTTTTTGCCAAACCCACCGATGTTTTCGACTGCTTAGGAACTCTCGGAACGTTTGGGTTTATCTCGGTTTATTTTCTAACATGCATTGCCACGCCCCTTATCCTCAAGGCTCGCAAGGAATTAAAATTCTTTCATCTCGCTATCTCTGGGATCGCCGCAATTGTGCTACTCGGCGTCCTCTTCGCCTCCATCGTGCCGTCTCCATCCCCGCCGCTGAACATCCTTCCCCTCGTCTTTTGCGCCTTCGTAGGCAGCGGTATTCTTTTTTCCATGCTACTGCGCCGCAGTCGTCCGATTTCCGCGGCGCAGTCGCCCCTGTAAAGAAGCGGCGCCTTCGCGCCTGAAGCTTGGGACCGTGGTACCCACAATCTGGGCTAAAAAAGAGCCAACTGGGCGGCGTCGGGGTCTGGGATGAGGCGTTTGCGCGTTGTCTTGGCAAGCGTGGGGTGGCCTGCGGCGTTGAGTTCGGATTTTTCGAGATTCTCGAGGATTTCCTTCGCTCGGGAGATGATCGAGTCGGGAAGGCCTGCGAGGCGGGCGACTTGGATGCCATAGCTTTGGTCGGCGCGGCCAGGCAGGATTTTTCGGAGGAAGATGATTTGATCGTTCCACTCGCGGACGGCGACGTTCAGGTTCTGAATGCCGCTGCGTGTGCGCTCGAGGTCGGTGAGTTCGTGGTAGTGGGTGGCGAAGAGTGCGCGGCAGCTGATTTTGTCGTGCAGGTATTCTGCGACGCTCCACGCGATGGATAAGCCGTCGAATGTGGATGTGCCGCGGCCAATTTCGTCGAGGATCACAAGGCTGCGGTCGGTGGCATTGTTCAGGATGTTTGCCGTCTCATTCATCTCGACCATGAAGGTGGACTGGCCGCGGGCGAGGTCATCGCTGGCGCCGATCCTGGTGAAAATGCGATCGA
>VFJO01000182.1 GCA_009886045.1 Verrucomicrobiota bacterium | reverse complement strand
TTTCGGCGGTCATAGACGCGCCGCTACAGGGATTGGCGTTGGAATGTGGACCAGATGTCTGTGAGGGCGTGGTTTTTTATGGCGTCGTTGAGGAAATCTTGATGTGGAAGAATGGGCTGAATGTCTAGAATGCGTTGGATGTCGCGAAGGTGTTTTTGGCTTTTGCCTTCTTTGTAAAAGATCATTTTCCAGAGGATAATGTATTCGGCTGGGGCAATGTGGATCGAGCCGTGCGGTGTTTGTTGGACAAGTCGGTTTTGCCAAGCCCATGCGAAGGTGGCATCGCGATTGCCGGGGTAGAAATCTGCTTTAAGCCCTGTTGGGATGTGAATGATATTGAAGTGGCTGCGGCAGTCGCGAGCAATTTCCGAGGCGATCACATCGGCAGGCGGACAATAATACTCGGGTTCTTGAAAAAGAGACAAGAGCGTGGGGATGTCTTTGAGACTGACAAGCAACGGGATATCGATATCAAGCGTGAGTCGAGGTTCGCTATAGTGCATGGAACCGACCGATCCAGCAATAATGTAGCGGAGGCCGGCATCGTGGATGGGGCGCACGAAGAGGGCGAGCAGATTAGGTTCTTGTTCTGGCGAATTCACGGGCTACGAGTTTATGGTGTTCTTCTTCGGTGAGATCGGGATTGGCGCGACGGCTCGCCGCCAGGCGCGCATCACGGGCCATGAGCCACAATCCTTGGGCCACGGCCCACTTTTCAGCGAATGTCATTTCGCGGAATCGCTGGATCTGAATGGGATGGAGTGGCTCGAGCTGCATGAGAACAGGGGGAGTATTTTAGACAGGATGGCAGGATTTGCAGGAGGAACAGGAGGGGTTTTTTTTAGATTTGCCTACGCGCTTAGCGGCTACGGCGTGACATGCAAAATTTACAGACTCGGAGCGTAGCGGAGAACGACAAACAAAGTTTTTCCGCAAGGCAATCAGAGCGAGTTAAGTGCGGGATTAGGAGTAGGAGACTTTTTTAGACAGGATGGCAGGATTTGCAGGAGGAACAGGAGGGGGTTTTTTTAGATCCGCCTACGCGCTTAGCGGCTACGGCGTGACATGCAAAATTTACAGACTCGGAGCGTAGCGGAGAACGACAAACGTAGTTTGCTCGCAGGGTGAGCAGAGCGAGTCAATTGCAGGCGAGAAAAAAAAGTAACGAGTGGAGGGTAACTGGTAGTTGGTAATTATAGCGGGGACCCGTCTGTGGCTGCCGAGTTTGTAGCGGCGGTCTATGACCGCCGGGGCGACTTTCGGCGGTCATAGACGCGCAGCTAGTATCCTGTAACACTTAAAGTTTCGGATAAAGACGCTTAAGCTTGATCCGTGCCTGCGCGGTCGTGAATCGCCAGATGGTCTTGCTGGCGCGGTTGTTTCTCTCGG